>DAOWBD010000162.1 GCA_030634235.1 Candidatus Omnitrophota bacterium
GGCGGGAACTTTGAAGAACCGGTCACGCAGGCGACGTTGAAAGTCGTCGGAGCCTTCCACGGATTGTCGCGCGCCCGCGCCGACGCTCGTCGGTATCCGTCGATCGACCCTCTTGACAGCTGGAGCAAGTATACAAGCTTTATCGATGCCGGCCGCGTTAAGAAGGGCATTGACATTTTAAAGAAAAGCAATTCCGTCAACCAGATGATGAAGGTTGTCGGGGAAGAGGGCACATCGACGAACGAATTCATTGATTATTTGAAGGGCGAATTTCTAGATGCTGTTTACTTGCAGCAGAATGCGTTCGACAAGACGGATGAGGCGACGAGCGCCGACCGGCAGAAATATATCTTCATGTTGATCGAAGAGATCATCGACAAGCCTTTTGAATTTCAAGACAAAGATAATGCGCGCAAGTTCTTCCAGGAATTAAGCCAGATGTTCGTGACCTGGAACTCGATCGCTTTCGGCTCGGATGAATTTAAGGCCAACGAGAAACAGGTACGGGACAAAATATCAAACGAAGCTGTCACAATCGCAAAGGATAACACGTAATGCAGAAAGTCTATAGCCAAATATTACAGATCGCAGGGGATGTCATCATCGTCGAGGCCGACGACGTCGGCTACAAGGAGCTTGCGGAGATCCGCACGAAGGCAGGGATATCGCTTGCGCAGGTCATCCGCCTTTCCGACAAAAAAGTTTCGCTGCAGGTCCTTGCCGGAAGCCGCGGGATTTCGACGAACGATCAGGTTCGGTTCTTGAAGCGCTCGATCCAGGTCTCGTGTTCCGAGGACCTTTTAGGCCGCACGTTTACCGGCAACGGTGATCCGCGCGACAACGGTCCGGCGCTTACCGGTAACTTTATCGATATCGGCGGCCCGTCGGTCAATCCGGCGAAACGTGTTGTGCCGAAGAACATGATCCGCACGGGGATCCCGATGATCGACGTTTTCAATTCCCTCGTCGAGTCGCAAAAGCTTCCGATCTTCTCGGTCGCCGGCGAGCCGTACAACGAACTTTTGGCGCGCATCGCGCTGCAGGCCGAGGTCGACATGATCATTCTGGGCGGCATGGGACTCAAGTACGACGATTACCTATTTTTCCGCGACACGTTTGAGGAGCAAGGCGTTCTGTCGCGGTCGATTTTGTTTGTGCACACGGCGGCCGACCCGACGGTCGAAAGTCTTTTAGTGCCCGACATGAGCCTCGCTGTTGCCGAGAAATTCGCCCTGGACGGAAAGAAAGTTCTGGTTCTCCTGACGGATATGACCAACTTTTCCGACGCGCTTAAAGAGATCGCGATCACGATGGAGCAGATCCCGTCGAATCGCGGGTACCCGGGCGATCTCTACAGTCAGTTAGCGTCGCGCTACGAGAAGGCGGTTGACTTTCAGGGCGCCGGGTCGATCACGATTCTTGCCGTTACGACGATGCCGGGCGATGACGTCACGCACCCCGTGCCCGACAACACCGGCTATATTACGGAAGGGCAGTTCTACCTGCGCGACGGGCACATCGAGCCGTTCGGATCCTTAAGCCGCCTGAAGCAGCAGGTCAATGGCGAGACGCGCTCTGACCACCGGACGATCATGGATCGCATGATCCAGCTGTTTGCCGACTATCGCAGCACCGTCGAGAAAAAGTCGATGGGCTTTGCGATGAGCTCCTGGGATCAGAAACTTCTCGACTACGGGAAACGCTTTGAAGATGAATTGATGGATCTCTCGGTCAACATTCCTTTAGAGGAAGCGCTCGACCGCGGGTGGAAGATTCTGTCGGACATTTTCGAACCGACGGAGACGGGGATCAAGAAGTCCTTACTCGACGAATATTGGCCAAAGCGGTAAGACGAAGTCTTATCGCTTAAAGGGAATTTCTTCCCATGAAAATCTCGATGTAAGAAATAAGTGCAAAGCACTTATTTCTAATAGGGTGGTTATTCTTTCGAGAAAATATCGATGCTTCAACGATTTTTCTCGCACAAAAACACACGTTAGCTATTGTTTTCATGAACAAAAATTCCCGTAAAACAGATTTTAGTCTTATCGCTGATAAGGAGTTTAATTCCTGACAAAAACTCCTGTATGATTTAAAGGGTGTAACATTATGGCAAAGATCAAATTAACAAAAGGCGAGTTAAAACGGCAGCGGGATAGTTTAGGACAGTTTCGTCATTACCTGCCGACGCTGCAGTTAAAGAAGCAGCAGCTGCAGATGAAGATCAACGAGGCCCGCGGGATCATCAAGGAGAGGCGAAAAGACCTTGATAAAAAGGCCGGCGCAATCGAACGCTGGGTGGGGCTTCTCGGCGATTCGTCCGTTGATATTAACGAATGGATCACTCCCGAGAGTGTTTCCGTCGACACGGTCAATATTGCCGGGGCCAACGTTCCTGTCTACAAGGATATCCGTTTTAAGCAGGCCGACCATGACCTTTACGCAACGCCGCTTTGGATCGATAAGGGCGTCGAAGAGCTGCAAGGGATGGTGACCCTCCTTGCCGAGATCGATATTTTAAAGAAACGCATTGATATTTTAAAACATGAACTGCGTATCACGACCCAGAGGGTGAACCTTTTTGAGAAGATCAAGATCCCCGAATGCCTCGAGAACATACGCGTGATCCGTATTTATTTGGGCGACCAGCAGGCGAATGCCGTCGGGGTCAGTAAGGTCGCCAAAAAGAAAATTGA
>DAOWBD010000181.1 GCA_030634235.1 Candidatus Omnitrophota bacterium
GTTCCGTTTTGTGTCAGAATTTTCATGTGTTTACTTTATCCTTTATCAATTTGTTCGCCTGTTTGATTGCGGATTCGACCTTCTTGGTTTCTTTACTCCCTGCCTGGGCTAATTGCGGGCGCCCTCCTCCGCTGCCGTTAATCAAAGGCGCGATCTCCTTGATCAGTTCATTGGCTTTAATACCTTTCTTGATCAGATTGTCGGTGACGGTGAGAAGGATCGAAGCGTTCTCCTCTGTGTGCGCGCCAAGGACGATGATTGAAGATTTCGATTTCTGCTTGAGCAGGTCGGAAACCTTCCGCAATAATTCAATATTAACGTCTTTAAAGACATGGCTGATGATTTTCATGCCATTGAGGCTTTCTGCTTTTGCGGTGATCGTATCGATAGAGCCTTTGATCGCTTCGAAACGGAACTGGTCGATCTCCTTCTCGAGCTGCTTGAGCCTTTTTGTCTGCGCGTTCAAACGGTCGACGAGCTTTGTTGTCGGCGCTTTTAATATCTGCGACATCTTCGCCAGATGGTGTTCCTCGTCGGTAATGTATTTAAGGGCCGCTGTTCCGGTTTTAGCCTCTAACCGGCGGATCCCTTGCGCGATGGCGCTCTCTGTTGTGATCTTGAACAGGCCTATCTGTCCGGTCGAATCAAGATGCGTTCCGCCGCAGAATTCCTTCGAATAATCGTTGATCGTCACGACCCGGACGACCTTGCCGTATTTCTCGGCGAAAAAGGCGAGCGCCCCGCTCTTCTGGGCCTGCTCGATCGGTAGAAGATCCTTCGTGATGGTATCGCAGTTGAGGATATGTTCATTAACATATTGTTCAATGCGCTCGATCTCGTCGGTGGTGATCGCCTTATGATGCGTGAAGTCGAAGCGCAGGCGGTCTTCCGAAACATAAGAGCCTTGCTGCTGCACGTGGCTCCCGAGGACGCTGCGCAACGCGGCCTGCAGCAGGTGCGTCGCCGTGTGGTGGCGCATGATCGACAAGCGGCGCTCGAGATCGATCTCGGCGGAAACCTGGTCGTTCATTTTAAAACCACCCTCCTCGACGGTTCCCGAATGGATAAAGATGTCATCGATTCCTTGGGTGTCTGAAACGCGGATCCGGCCTTTGTCTGTCGTGATATAGCCGGTATCTCCGATCTGCCCGCCGGATTCGGCATAAAATGGCGTCCGGTCTAAGATCACCTTGACATGATTGCCGGCTGAGACCGTGTTGGTCTTCTTATTATTAATATAAATCTTGAGGATCGTGCTTGTGGTTTTGATCCGTTCATGTCCGAGAAATTCTGTTTTCGGCACATTCAGTTCGAGCTCTGTGCCTGTAAAGACATCGCCGGTCATTTTACTTGATGCGCGTGATTGGTCCTGTTGCTGTTTCATCAGATGATCAAAGTGGTTCCACGCTTGGATCAAGATATCTTTTGACATGCCGACAGACTGTTCGGCCGCTTTCAGCGTCGGGATGGCGAGTCCGTACGTGTCGCGGTACGTGAAAAGCAATCGTCCTAATTGTTGTGATTTCTCGCTATCGGCGGCGCCACTGTTCTTGATCTCCCCCGCTTCGCGCTCAAATTGAGGAAGCCGTTCTTTACGGACCTTAATGTAAGCTTCTTCAATGTTCTTAATCGTGCCGGAAATGCCGTCGGCTTTTTCAATGAGTTCGGGGCATGGTTCCTGCATGGTGGAAATAACAGCCGGGACTAATTTATAAATAACGGGTTTTGTCTTACCTGTTTTTAAAGCGGTATCCGTGATATCGATAATCAGTTTTTTCATCACGTACCCGCGGCCCTCGTTCGATGGGATAACACCGTCGGCAATACCGATGACGACGGCCCGGATGTGATCAGTAATGATGCGCTCGTCCGTGAGGGAAAGTTTCTCATTGTTCGGGTCGATCTTATGGACGGCCTTCATAATTGGCGCGAATAGGTCTGTTTCGAAATTATTCTTCCTGCCTTGGATAACGGCAACGAGCCGTTCGAGTCCCATGCCGGTATCAATGTTCTTGTTTGGCAAAGGTTCGAGGGTGCCGCCTTCTTTGCGGTTGAACTGGGTAAAGA
>DAOWBD010000025.1 GCA_030634235.1 Candidatus Omnitrophota bacterium
CGTCATTGGTATGCAACGTCGAGAATACAAGGTGGCCGGTCAGGGCGACGCGAATCGCGATCTCCGCCGTCTCATGGTCGCGAACCTCGCCGATCATAATAACATCCGGGTCATGGCGCAGCATGCTGCGCAGGCCCATCGCGAAATCAAGGCCGATCTCCGGCAGGACCTGCATTTGAGTGGCGCCTTCCATTTCATATTCGATCGGATCCTCAATGGTCACAATCTTGGTCTTCTCCTTGTTCAATTGGCTTAAACATGTATAGAGCGTCGTAGATTTCCCGCTTCCCGTCGGTCCTGTCACAAAGATGATCCCGTGGGGTTTCTTGACAAGTTCTTCGAAAATCTCCAGATCCGCCTTGGAGAGACCTAATTTCTCCAAGTTGAATAACATCGTCGTTGGAAGAAGCCGGATAACCAGACTTTCAGCATAGGGCGTCGGGACCGAGGAGATCCTCAGGTCGATCATCTGGTTCTGCACCTTGACCGTGGCGCGGCCATCCTGGGGCAGCCTGCGCTCGATAATGTTCAAGTTAGATATGATCTTCATGCGCGAGAGAATTGAACTGTAGAAATGCGTCATCTCCGGAGGGACCGGCGCATTGTGGAGAACACCATCAATGCGGTAACGCAGCCTGACCTTTCCGCGATAGGGTTCGATATGAATATCGGTCGCGCGCCGCTTATACGCTTCCAAGATGATCTGATTGACCAGCTTGGTCACAGACTCTTCTTCGGCAATCTTTTCGATATCCTCAACTTCCGTCTCCGCTCTCGACGCCTCTATTTGTTTTTGCGATGTCTTGGAGATAATCTTGTTAATCGTGTCCGCCGCCAGTCCATAATGGATCTTGAGCATATCATTGATATCGCTTTCAAACGCCAGAACCATCTCAACTTCATAACCAAGCTGGGTCCGGATCTCGTCCTGGGTCTTGATATCCAAAGGATACGCGACGGCAACGGTCAATACGCGGTTCTCGATCTTTACCGGCATGAACTTGTAATAGGACGCAAACTTCAGAGGAACTGTTTCCGTCGTGGATTTCTCGATCGAAATATCTCTTAAATTGACAAAGGAAATCTTCAATTCCTGGGCCAGGATATCCAGAAGCTTGCTCTCGTCGATCAGGCCCTGCTCAATAAGGACCGCGGAGAACGGCCGACCGGTTTTCTCGACCTCTTTGGCGACACCGTCCAATGCCTGCAGACCGACAAGGCCTTTATCGGTCAGCACTTTCACCAATAACTTATCGATGTTCTTCGCCATTTAATCTTTCTTCCATTTTTTCATCATGCTCTGTATCGAGCGCCGACGGTATTCCTTGATCGCCGCATCCATATCCGATACCGTAGTCAGAACGACTTTGAGCTTGCGGGGCGCCACTTCTCTCTCCGCTTTATTCAAAACCCAGACATCCAAGGGATTAGAGATCACTAATGTAACCGTTTCTTCATCCGATTTGATCGGCAGGCATTTATAATCAGTAATCATCGATGAAGAAAACTTCGTTGTCTCTTCCCAGTCGATCTCAACATCCTTTAGACGGATCGGCTCGACATCAAATTGCTCCGAAAGAGCGTTCAAAAGGTCATCTTCGTTGATGAGCCCTTTTTCGATCATCATTGTGCCGATAAATTTTTTATTCCGCAGCTGCTCCTGGATCACCATTTGAAGCTCACTGTCCGTAATAAATCCCCTGCTAACCAGGATTTCTCCTAAATATTTCCCTTTCTTTTTCATCGCATCTTCTCCTGTTCCTGTTTCTAATTAAAACTTAAGGCAATACGCCTATCATATAAAATTTATCTTCGGTAATATGGTCAACGCGCCCTGACATGATCCGATCACACCCCCCGATGGTCTCTTCAATGGGAACATAGGCCCCTTTGTGTCCTGTAAAAGTTTCAGCAACAACAAATGGCTGCGTCAAAAAGTTCTGAAGTTTGCGTGCGCGTTCATAGATCGTCCGATCAGACTGGGAAAGCTCATCGATCCCGACAACCAAAACAATGCGCTTCAATTCATCATATTTCTGAAAAGTACGAATAACTTCCTGGGCCACATCATAATGCTTCTGTCCCACGATCTCAGAATCCAAATTTGAGCACGACGACTGAAGCGGATCAATGGCCGGATAAAGCCCTAACTGAATGCGTTCACGCGAAAGGACAAGGATCGAATCCAGAAAGCTAAAAATCGCTACAACCGCAGGGTCTGTCAAATCATCGGCCGGCACATAAACCGTCTCAATAGCTGTGATCGACCCCCCTTCTTCGCGGTCGGATTGTATCCGTTCGTGGAATTCACTCGCTTCAGAGATCAATGTCGGCTGATATCCTGTCTCAGAAGGGACGCGTCCAAGAAGCGTTGAGATCTCTGCCCCCGCCTGGATAAAACGAAAAATATTATCCAGGAAAATAAGAACATCTTTGTTTTTGCGCTGAAGCGATTCGGCGATCGTTATTCCCGTCATTGCCGCGCCAAAACGGGCTCCCGGAGGCTCATTCATCTGACCAAAAGTAACCACCATGCGATCAAGAATATTTCCCTCGGCCTCAGAGAGCTCATAGTACAACTCATTTCCTTACCGCACGCGTTCACCGCCACCGCAAAATACACAGGTCCCGTTATGTTTTTTGATCATCTGATAGATCATCTCAAGAACAATAACCGTTTTGCCTAAACCCGCGCCTCCGAGAATGCCTGTTTTACTGCCCTTTAAGAGAGGAAATAGCAGATCGATCATTTTTATACCGGTCTCAAACCTTTCAATTTGCTTAGCCTCCGTGCGAATAGGGCGTACCCGCGCTTTCGTTTGAGCGCTTCGAATCGGGAACGTCTCCGTAATCGTTATCGGCCCTTTTTGATCGATCGGCTCCCCCATAACATTGACAATGCGCGAAAATAGATCTTCCCCGGTAGGGATCTCCATCGTTGACCCTACAAAATAGACTTCCGTTTTGTATTGCAGGTTCAAGGTGGAATTGATCGAAATGCATCGGGCAATATTGCCGGGCTGATGTTCCGCAACTTCTAAAATAATTTCCCTGCCATCTACCGCCATCACGCTAAGAATACTGTGAATGTTGGGAACGTCTTCTATATTCGCGCATTGGACATCAACAACCGGCCCCTGCACGGAGCCAATATACCCGGTTATTTTATTCGTCTTTTTCAAATAACGTCCTCGCTGTAAATAATTCGCGCATTTGCTGATCAATAACTTCGTGCCTCGCGCGATGATATTTTTGGTAAAGCTTCTTGTCAATCTCCTTTATTTTATCAGAACTTTCCTCCAAGTGAGTGGTGCGCGCCGCAAATTCTGCAAGACGGGCAAACTGCAAGATCTCAAAAAGCTTCTGTCCCATTAAAAGATACACCAAATATTCAATCAAATGCGATGGGCGGGATTCTAAAAGAACATCCTCCCCCCAAACTGTCGTCCAATCCTGCCCGTCATCCCGCGGCCATTTTGTGCACGGCAAAATGTCCATTTCCATAACTTTTTGAGTCTGTATGGAAGAAGCAAAAGCATAAATGACTTTCACCGAGCCTACGCTTCCCGCAAGCACTTCGCTTATAATATGATCCCTGAGTTCCAGCGCTTTTAAGTAGCGCTTTTCATCTTCGCCAACCAAAAAACCCTTAAAAAGAATAGTATACCCATGCATAAATTTTTGGCCCTCATTACCAACGACGATCAATTGATTCCTGGAGTCTTCCATATGGCTCATAGCTGTTGTCATAATGCGGTGGTTGAGGCCGCCTAAAAGCCCTTTGTCGGAGGTGATCGCCACAATGCCAACAGGAGCGCCTTCCTTCGGAGACACAAACGGATGGTCGATCGATTTCACATCTAATAAATAAAAAAAACTCTCCACACCAGCGACAAATTCCTCATAAGTCTGCATTTTCCGTTCTAAGGAATGAAATTGTGAAAGCGCAACTGTTTTAATAACGTCGAGTAATGAACTGAAATCCTTATAAAATTCGCGTTCGCTTTTAATCGTTGCTATTGATGGCATTATATTATTTTACAAACCTTTTCTGATAGTCGAATTAATAGCTCTAAGCTATAAGCTTTAGGCTATAAGCTGCCAACTTGATAGCTTAAAGCTTAGGGCTTATGGCTTACACCTTATTATTTACTCCACAATTTGTTCAAGAAATTCCAGAAATGCTTCGCCAAGCTGTTCTTCATTCTCATCTGTTACATCATGGGTCGAAACAATATCCTCGATCAATTTGGGATTCTTATCGTTAACAAATTGAAAGATTTCTTCTTTAAACCTTTTAATGCTGGCGGACGTCAATGCATCAAACATCCCGTGATTTAAAGCAATAAGATACATGATCTCCGCAACAAGAGAAACAGGCTTGTATTTATCCTGGCCCAAAAGCTGTGTAATGATCTCTCCCTTTCTTAATCGCGCTTTTGCGTCTTCCGATAAGCCCGAAGTCCGTAGACGGGTCATTTGCAAAAGCTCCTGATATTGCAAATATTGCAGACGCACATCCTTACTGTGTTTCCGCATGCCCTTCCATTGTGCCTTGTTTCCAATACGGGAAACAGAAAGCCCAAAATCAACGGCAGGCTTAATGCCCTTATAAAAAAGAGCTGAGTCGAAAAAGATCTGCCCATCGGTCATGGAAACGATATTGTTAGGAATAAAACTTGTTAAATCCCCCTGAAGAGTTTCAATGATCGGAAAGAACGTCATTGATCCCCCTTTCAATTCCGGCTTAAGATTAGCAGCGCGCTCCATAAGCTGTGAATGAATATAGAAAATATCACCAGGATAGGCTTCGCGCCCCGGGGCCCGTTCAAGAAGCAAAGAGATCTGCCGGTACGTCCAAGCATGTTTAGTCAGATCATCAAGAACAACAAGCACATGTCCACCGCGATACATAAAATATTCCCCCAGCATGCAAGCGGTATACGGCCCTAAATATTGCTGCCCCACTGACATGGAACTCGTCGAATCGACAACAATTGTATAAGGCAAGGCCTCTTTTTCGCGGAGAAGATCAATGACAGTTGTTAAGCTGGCATAGGGTTTGCCAATACTACAGTAAATACAAATGGTATCATTATCTTTTTGATTTAATATCGCATCAAGCGCAACGGTTGTCTTTCCTGTCAGCCGGTCCCCTATAAGAAGCTGGCGCTGCCCTTTAGCGATCGGGAGGACAACATCTAAAGCAAATGTCCCTGTTGCTGTCGTTCCATTAACAGGCACGCGGTCCATGACGCCGGGCGCGTCAGAAAAAACAAAAGACCGTTCGCTAGATTCAATAGGGCCTAAGCCGTCAACCGGCTCACACAAACCATCCACAACCCGACCTAAAAACCCTTCACCGACAGGTAGATTCAAAAGCTCCCCTCTGTTATACACTTCATCGCCGGCGCGCAGGTTAATCCTTAATCCCAGGACGAGAACCTGAACCAGATCCTTCTTAAACCCCATGACCAAACCAAGGTGTCCACCTTCAAATTCAACGATCTGCCCGTTAATGCACGATGGCAGCCCCGTAACCGTAATCAAAAATTCCCGGACCGAGTAAACCCTTCCAACTTCACGAACATCCATTCCCGTGATAAGCGGTGTATTTATTTTTTCTTGATCCTTACCCATGATTCTCCCTATTCCTGCATTCCTTTTTGAATCTTGTGTTTTAAGCTTACATCAATAACAACACTACCGATAGTCATAACAAACCCAACGATCAAAGACGCGTCGGTCTCGTTCTTTATGATAACTTCGGCTCCGATTTTCTTCTTTAGCTTTTCTTTTAAGTTACTTTGCTGATGATCAATAATGGGGAAAGCTGAGACAATCTTTACATCTTTAACTTTTTCGGGAAGCTTCAAATTCTTGAGATCCAGATCCCCTTTGCCGAATTCATCCACCCACCGCTCATGAATATCTTTAAGGAATTCCTGCGGAATAGTTTTTTGGATCAAAGTAAATACTTTTTCTTTAGCTCGCTCGTCAACCTTCTGATCCATCTCCTTGCGAAAAAATTCCACGTTACGCTCAGCTTTTTCGGTGATCGCCAAACCTCTTTTATTTGCCTCTTTAAGAATCTGTTCCCGAGCATCCTGCGCCTCTTTTATCAGTTGTATCTTGGCCTCCTCAGCCGCTTGCGTCTCGCGGGCCGCAATAACTTTAGCCTCTCTTTGCGCCTTTTCAATTAATTGACTGGCTTCCTCCTTTTTTGAAACATAATCCTTGCTCATGTTCTCCAGATCCACCGTCGCCTTACTGATCTTCCGGGTTAAAATAGACTTCAAAAAATAGACCAGCCCGATAAAAATAAGAATCTGGAGAACAATTAACTAAATCCAAAGCATTTGGAATCCTTTCTAACTTTTAGCTAAATAACTGAAATACAACCACCATCGCCATGAAGGCGCAGGCCTCGGCAAACGACAGGGCCACGATCATCGCCGTAAAGATCTTGGATGCCGCTGACGGATTGCGCCCGAGAGAATTAATACTGGCATAGGCACTGGCGGCAAAAACGGCACAGGGCCCCAAAATACAAGCCATAAATATCAGTGTCAAAGCGGCATTTCGACCCATGTTTACTCTTCCTCAATAACAACCATGACATTATTTCTATCGACTTTAGCTACTCCGCGCGCGATCGGAAACTCCCTTCCATCGACTTCAATGATCCCTTTGAGCAAACGGCTCAAAACACGCTTGTGGAAGGAAAGAACCTCAAAAACCCCGGTATCACCGGGCAAAATGACACTTTCTGCCTCCCCTTTAAAAACAATTTTAATTGTACTCATAATAGTAACACTAAGCATATATATAATTATTATAGTCGTATTCGACTCTATGTTCTAGAGGTATTCGTGAAAATTCATTCGTTTTAAATGATTTATCCTCTATTAGGTTGAATTCAATAATGCTCGATTTGTAACCTAATAGAGTATAAGAAGTGCGGTGAGAATCCTTCGACTCGCTTTCGCTCGCTCAGGATGATTCGACGCTCCGATCTAGGCGGTGAGCAAGCGAAGGCCTTCGACGCGTTCACTTCGTTCACTTGCTCAGGCCAAGTCCTAAGCAAATTTACATAATCTAAAGTCGAAGAACGAAGCGCGTCGAACCATAATGCTGCCACTATTAGCTCTCCTTATCAGGATTTCCTTGCTCCGGAAACGCCGATTCCCGAGCTTCTGAAATGAGATTTTTCGTCGCGTGAGCCTGCGTCTGCCAAGTAAAGAAGAACACGCCGGCCAACATTCCGATAAAGAGCATAATAATGAAAATGATCATCCAACTGGTGCTTTCGGTGGGGGACTCTGTCTTTAGTTCTGATGCTTCAAGGACATCCGGCTTAGGCAACGAACTGGCAACGACCAACTGTTTCTCAAGCCGGTCAATATCTTCTTTGACCTGATTGACGATCTTAAGATTATTACGGTAAATGCCAATATGGCTTTTGCGACTGACAGTGTCGTCATCTTGCGTAACAGTAACAGTATCAAGCACTTCATATATTGTTTCCCCTAAAAGCTGCGCCGACTCATAGAACTGGCTTCCCTCCAGCCGCGTAACGATAGATTCCGTTTGCACCTTTAAGGAATCCAAACGCCCTTGAGGAATAATCCAGGCGTCCTTCAGTTCTATGTTAAATGTTTTGGTCTCTGCCGGATTGAGCTTAACCTCATCTTTATACACGTAGTACATGGACTGCTCGGAATCGAATTCAATATCAAGCCCGGATGCATCGATGATCATATCCGGTGTTATTTCTTTCGGCAAATAAGTCTTGATCTGGACAGTTTGCGTCTTGACATCAGAGGGATTAACAGCGATGACACTCAACTCTATCGATTCTCTTTCCCGTTCCTGGGCAGAAGCCGTAAGAGAAGAACAAAGGATAAGACCGAATATTCCCAAACATATCACTGTAAAACTGAGCGGAGATTTGATTCTCACCCAAAGAGATTTGTCGAGGTAGCCAATAGTACGAGGGTTAGTTGAAGAAACTATGGACAACCGGTGCATCCTGACCTCCTAACTTTTGTTCAATAACTTTTTGCATAACTTCTGTCGCCCCTTGCACCTTGTCTGTCGTCCTGCGAATACCATTGACAGTTGGGGATGCTTCAAGGCCCATTTCAAACAGCGTGGTAAAATCATAACCCTCGTCACCGGTAAACTGAATAAACTGCGTGCGTATATCATCAACCGCCCTGACGATCGGATCGGTAATGCCTGCCTCAGCGATCTTTCTCGGGAGACGGTTGATCTTGAGCTTGATCCGCTCGAGCGCCATACTTACGTCGCCACCGGTCGCCAGTGTACCTCTGACCGCATTGATCGCATCGAGCGCATCTTGCGCGACATCCTTGACGCCGGAACCGGAAGCAACAAGACCTTCGAGAGAAGTCAGTGATGTCGACTCAACGATAAATGTTCCAGACTCAACTGTCGCCGTCGTCGGCTCAACAACCGTTACAGTAACCGGTTTACCGGGGACATACATATCTGGTTGGACACTATCAATTTGATATTCAAACATGCCGGGAATATCTTTAACCTTACCCATCTTTGCCTCATCGATAATTTTCTCGTTCTCGAAGTTGACAATACTAATGACAGGCTTCCAGTCTTCCCTTCCTCTGAACTGTATGATCACCTTATCACCGATCAGAACGGTTCTGGGCATCAATAATTGCCCGCCGGCTGTTTCGATATAGACAGCACCGGATTCTACACTGCCCGTCGTATCTTCCGTAACGATGACCGTAAAGGAAGTTCCCGGCTCATAAATAGCTGAATCAATTTCATCGATAACATATTCGTAAAGAGCCTCTTTATCCTCAACTTCACTCATCGGTGTCGTTTCAACGATCGGAACATTCTCAAAATCAAGGATGACAATGAGAGGTATCAGGCCGCTTGAAAAACCGCGATAGCGCAACTTCACCGGCTCACCTGTAATCACTGACTGTGGTATCAGCAGCTTAGCCGCTTGAGATTTAGCAATTTTCTCCAGTGTCGCAGCAGCAAGCTCACTCCTTTCCGCCGCAATTTCCAAGTCTGCGGCCGACGCCAAACTCAAAGTCGCAGCATCGCCAAGACTTTTAATAGAACCCGCAACGGACTTTGTAAAATCCTCTAATGACTTATCAATCATATCTGTCTGTATATTCATTTTGCTCTGGATCACCCCAAGCTGCGTATCCATCTTACTCTGAATAACGCCGGCTATAGCCGTTTCTACTTGAGACAGCGGTTTATCAAGTTTTTCCGCGATTTCTTTTTCCATGTCGCTCAGTTTCACTACTTCTGAAATAGAAAGCGCTGCAGGGGTGGTAAACGTTCCACACGTTCCAATGACAGCCGTTGTCAAAATAGTGTAAACCTTGCCCGCTTCCAAGCCCGTATCGGTCCATGGAGTCCCAGGAATAATAAGGCCCTCCTCAGTATTGGCTATTTTCTGAATCGCTGCATCTTCTCGGCATTCGTCGAGTTGCCCATCAACGAAAATTCGCGGATC
>DAOWBD010000026.1 GCA_030634235.1 Candidatus Omnitrophota bacterium
AAAAATACAAGTTCTTTAAATCCTAAAAAACAGGCCCTTAACAAATGAAGGCCGTGCCGGAAAGATTTCATCTTCGACTCGCCTGATTTGCGGGACTTATAATGTACGGGAACCTCCATGATCTTGCTCCCTCTTTTAGCCGCGCCAAAGAGAAGATCAAAATCACCCCATTTATCTAATCCCCATTTGATCCGTTTAAAATCTGATTTATAAAGGGCCTTCGTCCCGCATAATGTATCCGTGAGGCTCTGTTGCGTAATAAAGGACATAATGAACCCGAAGATCTTATTGCCGAAAAGATTTAAAATGCGCATGGCTTGATTTTCCATCGGATAAACCATTCTTGTTCCGTTGACAAATTGGCACACGCCTTTGTTTAACGGATTGAAAAACCTCGGCAATTCTTCCGGAAGGGTCGATATATCAGCGTCTAAGATCATAAGAACTTCCTGGGACGCCGCTTCGAAACCTTTTTTGACGGCACACCCTTTCCCTTGGTTAGGGCTATAATCAATAAGTTTAAGGTTCGGGATTTCTGCTTGAAGGTCCTTCACCTTTTGGGCCGTGTTATCCGTGCTTCCGTCGTTGACCACAATGATTTCCGTTTCGCGCCCCATCTTTGGAATACGCCTAACAGCATCCTCAATATTATCCTGTTCATTGTGGCAGGGAATAATAACAGAACACCCCATCCCAAGGTCGATCTCATTCTTAACGACCGGCTGAATCAACATATACTGAACAGAAGAGAATTTCTTGATCCCCCAGGTCCTCGTGCCAAGCGAATTAGCGAGAAAAGATAAGAACGGGATTTTCTTCGGGAATAACAGCATGTACCCGCTGTAACTGACGGAAAAATCCAGCAATTCCAGCGTCTTTGTTAAGTTCCCTTTTTCCACAAAATTGTGAGGCCCTTCCGGCATCTTAGCCCCTATCTTTTCCATAACGTCCAGGATAGGGTCCCACCAGGGATTGATCGTTGTTAAAATAACCTGCGTTGTCGGCTTACAGAAACGATACAGGCTCTCAAAGACGTCCATAATATCATAGACATGATCAACGACATCCACCATGATGATATAGTCAAACTTCTCGTCGATCTTTAAGTTCTCTATGGGGGAATGAATAAAGGTATGCTGGGGGAATTTTTGTTTGGCTAATTCTACCATTCTTTCGCTGATATCGATCCCGACACCGCGGGAAGGCTGTACTGTGTTGAGGATCTCGCCGGTCCCGCATCCAACCTCAAGCACACTGCTTCCGAAAGGAACAACTCTCGAGACAAAGGCCTTGATCGTATCATAATAGTAGGCATTCTTTTCCTTCCAATAATCATAATTCGAAGCAATTTCATCAAAATGTTCCTCAACAGATTCTTTTCCAATAATAGGCGTCATAAATTTTCCCTTTCCTATCGTCGGCTTTGCAATTTAGCCAATAGCCTTAATATTTCGATATAAAGCCAGACAAGCGTGACCACGAGGCCAAAAGCCGCATACCATTCCATATATTTCGGGAGCCCCATGGTCGATCCCTGCTCGATAAAGTCAAAATCCAGAACAAGGTTCAGCGCCGCGATCGTGACGACGACGAGGCTGAAGATGATCCCGACGGGCCCACTGCCGTGGATCATCGGGATCGACGCCCCAAAGAAGCCCATAATAATACTGACAAAATAGATCACACAGATCGCGCCGGTCGCCGCGACAATACCTAATTTAAAATTCTCCGTCGGCTTGATCATCCCCGACTTATACGCGGCCAGCAAGCAGAATAAAGTCCCGAACGTCAGGGCAACCGCCTGCATGACGATTCCCGGATATCGCACTTCAAAAATAGCGGAGATCCCACCGATAAAAAGCCCTTCAAGAAGCGCGTAGATCGGCGCCGTAACCGGAGCCCATTGCTTCTTGAAGATTGTCACAAATCCAACGATCAGCCCGCCGAAAATACCAAGCATCATCAGAGGCATGATCGAAGACGGCATCGCTCTTGCCGCCCCCTCTAGCCCCTCAAAGACAGGAGCCGCAGGCTGCATGACCTTTCCCCAAACCCATGCGGCTGATAAAACAAGCAGGCCTAACAGAACAAATGTTTTATTGACCGTTCCCTGCAATGTCATCGTTTCCCCAGCTCCGAGACTATGGGTTTGATTAAAAGCTTTGGTATTTAATGCCGGATTAGCTGTGCGCATCATGATATGAACCCTCCATTTTCTTAGATTATACGACTCCCGCCAAACGGACGGCGAGATGCATAACAATATTCGTGTAAAGCCCCGCGACCAGGTCATCCATCATGACCCCCGTTCCGCCTTCGATCTCTTCAAATTTATTAACCGGATAGATCTTGAACATGTCAAAAGCGCGAAAAAGAAAGAACGCCGTGATAATGACCGGCCACGTCAAAGGCAGAAGAAAGAAAGCGATCATGACCCCCGCGACTTCGTCGATAACAATGCAACCAGGGTCTTTCCGGTCGAGGATGGTCTCCATCCTTCCGGAAACAGCAAACCCGAGGACTGTCACGGCAATTGTCACAAGTATGTAGAGAAATGTATTCGGCGCAAAGATTACGGTCATTAAAACGGCAACCGCACTCGCCGCCGTACCCGGCGCTCCAGGAAGATCCCCGACGTAAAACCACGTCGAGAACATTTTGACAAGTTTATCGGACATTGAATATTTCCTTTCGATTATTCCATATGAACGAAAGCCCCGACCACAATGTTATCACAACAACGCCGACCATAAAGATACGGATCCCGCCGGCGAGCGACGACATCAAAGCCCCGTACCATTGCGCATTGACATAACATTGCACCAGGATGATAAGTATTATTATTAAATAGACGGCAATGATTTGCAATACCGTTTTCACTTTTCCGGCCTTCTCGGCAGCTAATGTAATCCCCCTCGGTATGGCCGCAAGACGAAGCCCCGTCACGATCACCTCTCTGGCACAAATAACAATGAACATCCAGCCGGCAATAATATGCATCGTGCTAAAAATAAAAAAAGCCGATAACATCAAGAGTTTATCAGCAATAGGATCCATGATCTTGCCAAACACGGTAATCAAGTTCAGTTTACGCGCGTAATAACCGTCCAGATAATCGGAGAGCACCGCCAGGGTAAAAGCCAACAGCGCCAAAAGCTTCGCCTCGAGCCCATCTTGATGAAGGAAAAAAATAAAAATAACGGTCAGAAAGATCCTAAGGACCGTCAACATGTTCGGTAAATTCATATTACTTCTCCGACAAGATCATATTCGTAAGCATCCGTAATTTTGACGGTAACAAAATCGCCGGGCGCTAATTCTTCCTTCGAATGAACATAGACAATACCGTCGGCCTCCGGAGCATCATATTCGCTGCGTCCCAGATAAACATGATCCTCACCCTTTTGAAGCCCGTCGACGATCACCTTGAGCGTCTGCCCGATCAGCTTTTCCTGAAGACCCCTTGAGATATCCTGCTGAACCATCATCAGGGCATCCATCCGTTCTTTTTTTACCTGTTCGGACACTTGACCGGGCATATCATGGGCCAGCGTCCCTTCTTCACGAGAGTAAACAAAAACCCCGACCTTTTCAAAACGCGCCTCTTTAACAAACTCACCAAGCTCAAGGAAATCCTCTTGAGTCTCTCCCGGCATACCGACGATAAACGTTGTCCGCAAGCTCGCGTTAGGGATCTTGTTTCTAATCTTTTTGATCAGATCAACTGTTTGCTGCTTCGTGATATTCCTGTTCATCGCTTTAAGCAAATGATCGCTGATATGCTGGACGGGCATGTCGATATAGTTGCAGATCTTCTCTTCGCCGGAAATCGTCTCGATCAGCTCGTCGGTAATGTGTGCCGGGAACATGTATAATAAACGAACCCATTGAATGTTCTTCGTGACAGAAACGATTTCGCGAAGAAGTCTCGCCAAAGACTTTTCACTGTAAAGATCCATCCCGTAAGCTGTAATATCCTGCCCGATAATGTGAATTTCTTTGATGCGACGCGCGTCAAGTTGCTTGACCTCTTCGATAACCGACTCCATCGTCCTTGAGACAAACTTCCCCTTGATCCTAGGAATGATGCAGAAGCTGCACTGGTTATAACAACTTTCACAGATCTTAACATAGGCAAAATGCCCGGGCGTCAGAAGTTCCTGATCGGCAACCCCCTCTTTCTGTAACGGCTGCACGCCGACGATCGCGTCGATATCCTTAAACTCCTTCGCGAGCTCGTCGCTATACCTCTCGGCCAGGCAGCCGGCCACGATCACTTTCTTAAGCTTGCCCTGCTTTTTTAGTTCGAGCAGGTCAACGATCATATCGATGGATTCTTTCTTCGCGTCCTCGATAAACCCGCATGTATTGACAATAGCAACATCGGATTCTTCAATACTGACAATACGATGCCCCTGCCGCTTTAACTGCCCCAGAATGACCTGAGAATCGACAAGATTGCGGACGCACCCAAGATTAACGATACCGATGTTCTTCTCTTGCAGGCCACCGCTATCATGAACATCTTGGATCGTTTTGGGAGGATTTTTCTTCATCTTTAAGTTTTGGGATTGAATATAGGATCAATAGGGCAGGATCAATTAGTTCTTGACCGATAAGCCGTCCTTGGTAATGACAACTTTCTTCGCGTTGCGGTCTTTTCGTCCCAGCGTGCCGATCATTTTGCCGTTGAGTTCAAATTCCAGCTGGTCAATGTTCTTTCCGGAGATCTCAATCTCATCATCAGCCGTCCATGTTTCAACAGCGCCAAGCCGCAGTGTTGACTGGAACACAATGGTCCCGTCAGCCCTGACCCGTAACCAGCTGTTTTGTTTGGCCCGTACGGTTAAGTTGATTTCCTTGCGCATAACCGGAACAGAAACAGACGCAGGGATCGGGGTAGCAACAACAACCACAGGCCTCGGTTTTGGGACTGGCTGAACCTTCGGCTCCACTTTCGGAATAGCCTTTGGCGCAGCAATCTTAGGAGTTTCCTGACGCACTTCCTTTCGCTTTTCTTCAACAACTCTCTTCGTCTCTTTTTTGACCGCCGTCGGTTTGATAACCTCTTTCTTGGCGGACTCTGTCGTCGGGACATTTTTCTTAACAGGCGCGCGCGCTGCTAACCCCATAAAAAACCCGATAATCTTAAAGAAAAGAAACACGGATAAAATAATCCCGCCAGCAATAACGATCTGCTGTTTTCGCCTGCGCGTGAAGAAATTCGTGATCCACAAGGGAGCCTGAATTTCTTCCACATTCTGATCAATATGCTGCGGCAACTCTTCTTCCTTGTAATCTTCAATAACTTGGGAAACATCGATCCCCAGATAACCCGCATACATCTTCAAGAACCCTTTATAATAAAATGGCGAGAGCATGCGGATCTTATACCCTTCTTCGATCGCACGCAGGACATCCATCGGGATCTTGGTCGCCTCGTGCACAATATCTAATGACAAACCCTGGGCCTGGCGTTCTCTCTTAAGGACCACACCGGCGCCCTCTTTGGGCTCCTGAGGCGTTTCCACCACTTCGACCACTTCCTCCGTTGGAGAAGGTAAATCAGCAGGCTCTTTGTCCGTATCTTTCTCAGGTTCCGTTTTCACCGGAGCCTCGTTCGGAAATAGGGTCTCTTCTTCCATATTTTCAATATGCTCATTCATCATCTTCACCCTGCACATTATCTAACAACCATTGTTCCCTATCAACAAGAATTTCCCGAGGCTTGCTGCCGCAATAGGGACCGACGATCCCCGTCTGCTCCATCATATCGATCAAACGTGCGGCCCTGGTATATCCCAATCGCATGCGTCGCTGAAGAATCGAGACCGACGCCTGATTTGTTTCGATAACAAGTTTGACCGCATCATCATAATATTCATCATACTGGTCAGACCCGCCCGGTCCTCCGCCTTTTTGCTGGGCCGTTGTAATGCTCTCATCATAGGTCGGGGCCTGCTGGTCCTTAATAAATTGGATAACCTTGTTGATCTCTTCATCCTTAACGAAACTGCACTGCCCTCTCGTTGGCTTTGCGTCGCCTGGCTGGATGAACAGCATATCCCCTTTCCCGAGTAAAGTCTCCGCGCCGTTCATGTCGAGAACCGTTCGTGAATCGACCTTAGACGCCACTTTGAACGAAATACGCGCCGGGAAATTCGCTTTAATAACCCCTGTAATAACATCGACCGACGGGCGCTGTGTCGCGAGGATCATATGGATCCCGACAGCCCTCGACAACTGCGCGATACGGGTGATCGAACTTTCAACCGTTTTCGCGGACACCTGCATAAGGTCAGCAAGTTCGTCAATGATCAGAACAATATAAGGCATATTCAAGCCATTTTCGTTATAGGCCTTGATGTTACGTACGCCAGCTTTCGATAGCTTGCGGTAACGCAATTCCATTTCCGCAACGACCCAATTCAGCACCCCAGACGCCTTTCTGGTATCGGTAACAACCGGGCAAAGCAAATGGGGAATATCATTATACTGAGAAAGTTCCACCATCTTGGGATCGATCATCACGAATTTCACTTCACTGGGTGGCGCATTAAGAAGCATGGACATAATGATCCCGTTGACACAAACCGTTTTTCCGGATCCAGTTGTCCCGGCGATCATAAGATGAGGCATCTCAGCTAAATCGGCGATCATCGGTTGACCGGCAATATCTTTTCCGAGGGATAATGTCAATTTCGATGATGAGGAACGGAACTGGCTGGTTGAAAGAACATCTTTTAGATAAACCGTAGACGAATCTGTATTCGGCACCTCGATGCCAACCCTGTTCTTTCCGGGGATCGGCGCCACAATGCGCACGGTAGCCGCTCTCATTGCCAAGGCAATATCGTCAGATAATGTCGTGATCTTCTGGACCTTTACTCCCGGCGCAGGTTCCAGCTCGTAACGTGTAATAGCCGGGCCTCTTTCGATATCAGCCACCCGGGCGCTAACTCCAAATCCTAAAAGGGTTGCCTCAAGTAATTGCGCCTCATTGATCAGGCTGCTTTGAATCTTATCCGTTGAGATCTGAGGTGGATCTTGCAATAGATCTAACATCGGCAAATGATATTCACCAACGATCTGAGGTTCTTCTTCCTCCTTATCTATTTCATTCTTTTCTGAATCCGTCATGAGGATCCTAGGCTTTACAGGCTTGCGGTTACCAGTAGAGGATTCTTCTTCCTCGTCTTCTTCCTCATCCTCTTCTTCTGCGACCTTCTTTGTTTTAGCCTTTAATGTCTCTTTAAGATTTATTTTCGAAGGCTCCCGAATATTGACTTTTGGCTCAATAGCGACGGCCGTTTCTCTGTGCATTTGGATTTTCTCATACAGAGCAGCAACTATTTCTTGCACCTTCTCGACAATTCCCACAAACAAGGGGGAAACTAAAAACTCTCCGGTCAAAACAAGCGCCATCATGCCCAACATAATTAAAATAACATAAGCCCCGATCATCCCGATGTAATGGACAAGAAAGTCCGCGATCATAATCCCGACGATCCCCGCCCGCTGAAAACGCAGAACCGATTCCTGATCCCCGGTCATACTGAATAACGAACTCAAAACACAAAACAGGACGAGAAAGCTGACGAATTTCGCAACAGAGAACTTCAATTCCCTCGACGCAAATTTGTTCCAACTCCAGAAAAATAAAAAGGCTACAAGCGCATAAGCACTGTAGCCAAAGACAAAAAATAATGAACCGGCAACATAAGCCCCCGTGATACGAATAAGGTTCAGTGCCGGAACATTAGGATTTGAGGTATACCAGGGAAGGTCTTCAGGGACAAACGAAAGAAAGCTAACAAAAAAGATTATGCCGAATGCAAAAACAATAATGGCCTTGATCTCATTGATGTGCTCTTCTTTCATTGGCTTTCGTGATGGAAACTAAGCAGCTGATTCGGCTTGCTTCTTACTCAAGTTTAGACGCTTCATTTTATCAATTTCGGTCAGTTTCACTTTAAACTGATCGCCAACATTACAGACAGATTCCATATCCTTGACATACTCGTTGGAATATTCTGAAACATGGACCAACCCTTGTTTTCCGGGAAGGAACTCGCAAAAAGCGCCAAAATTGGTTACTTTCATAACGATCGCATCATAGATCTTACCGACTTCAGGATCTTGCATCATACCGCTGATAAAATCAAATGCTTTCTGAGCTGATTCTTGATCAGCCGCGGCGATCACAACTTTTCCCTCATCATCAATATCGATGGATGTTGCACCCGTTGTTTCCATGATCTTTTTGATCATTTTACCGCCCGGCCCAATAACCTCACCGATCTTAGATACCGGAACTTGAATGGTCAAAATTCTCGGAGCAAATGAGGATGTTTCGGGCCTTGATTCAGCAATAACCGCCGTCATATTTTCCAGAATAGCTAATCGGGCCTCCTTGGCCTGTTCGAGGCCCTGAGCAAGAATATCAACCGGAACTCCTTGAATTTTCAAGTCCATCTGGATCGCGGTAATTCCTTTTTTAGTTCCTGCCACTTTAAAATCCATGTCCCCAAAATGATCTTCAAGGCCCATAATGTCCGTCAATAGACAATATTTACCTTTTTCTTTATCACTGATAAGACCGACCGAAATTCCTGCTACCGGAGCAGAAATAGGAACACCGGCTGCCATCAAACTCAGACAACTGGCACACACGCTGGCCATACTGGACGACCCGTTAGACTCAAGAATTTCCGAAACAACACGTACTGTATAAGGGAAATCTTCCTTCACCGGCATAACAGCCTTAAGTGCTTTGGCTGCCAAAGCGCCATGGCCAATCTCACGCCGACCGGGCCCGCGCATCGGTTTGGTCTCGCCGACACTGAACGACGGGAAATTATAATGCAGCATAAAATTGTTGTAGGATAAGCCGTCAAGAGCCTCAACCATCTGCTCATCACGACGGGTACCAAGCGTGACAACTGCCAGGCTTTGTGTCTGCCCGCGAGTAAATAGGCTCGCCCCATGTGTCCTGGGAAGGACATCAATTTCGGAAATGAGTTCACGAAGATCTTTTAGCCCTCGTCCATCCGCGCGCTTTTCTTCCTCAAAAACACGGCGCCGGACCTCTTCGTATTCGATCTGGTCGAATATCATTTTGAGATCCCCGACCTCAACTTCCTTATCATCAACCTTATATTCTTCAAAGACAGAAAGATCACCCGTTATTTCATCCAATAAGGCATTTAACGCATCTTCCCTCTTCTCTTT
>DAOWBD010000148.1 GCA_030634235.1 Candidatus Omnitrophota bacterium
CAGACCTTGCGAGTTCTGTTTTTCGGGGAAAACGCATCGACCGAATTTCTTGCGTTTAATACATTGAGCATTCTGGTCTTTGTGACTTTCGTTCTTATCAATAAAGGATGGGTTTTGATCTTGAAGATCAAGTTTCCCGAAAAGATCGATCGGTATGGCGGCATTGGTCTTTCTTTGGCGCGGAGTTATTTTACCTGCGGTTTAATATTCTTCGCTCTGTTACTTTCAAATCACAAGTATATAACGCCGGCGGCCCGGCAGGCGGTCAGTCGTCATGTATTCCGTTATGTCGCTGTTGACATTTATAAGTCGATGCATTCGAATTTGATCGAGCCGTTCTTTCCGAATGAAAAGTTTAGTGAAGAAGCTTGTCATCTGGTTGTGAAAAAGAAGAAAAAAAGAAAATAAGACATTTCTATTTGAAGTGAGGATCGGTCTTGACATTAAAAGAAATTTATGAAGTTTTTATCCAAGCAGGTGTTCGGGCAGACCTGCGGGGTCCAAAGCAGGTTCAGAAGTATCTATTTGAGAAGAAAAAAGAATACAAGAACCTTGATCCAGCGTCGCGTAAGTTCTTTGATAAAGAGTGTCTGAAAAATCCATATGCTGATTCGCGGATATTGCACGGAGACCCGAAGAAGCCAGTGAAGCGTATTTTGGTCGGGATTGATATTAACGTCGGCGAGCTCTTGTTGGCCGACCAGTTAGCTCAAAAGGGGGAAGGTTTTGACCTTGTTTTGTCGCATCATCCGGTGGGAGTTGCTTTAGCTGGTCTTTACGATGTGATGAGTTTGCAGACTGATCTGTTAGTGGACCAAGGGATCAAAGAGAACATTGCTCGTGACCTGATGAGCAAGCGGATCGGTGAAGTTGCCCGCAGTGTCCACAGCTCTAATCATGGTCGTGCCGTCGATGCGGCAAGGTTGTTGAATATCCCCCTGATGTGCTGTCACACGCCTGCAGATAATCATGTTGCGCGGTATCTTCAAAAGCTTGTTAATACCAAAAAACCTAAAACACTCAAAGTGCTTCTTGGTCTTTTGATGAAGGAACCAGAATATCAATATGCCGCCGAGTGCAAAGCAGGGCCGCAGATCGTTATCGGCAAAGCGACGGATAAGGCCGGGCGCATTCTTGTCGATATGACCGGCGGGACGGAAGGGTCCAGAGATGTCTTCGCGAGGTTGTCGCAATTAGGGGTTCAAACGCTTTTGGGCATGCATTATTCGCAGGGGCATTTTCAGAGGATTAAGGCTGAGCATATTTCTGTTGTTAACGCCGGACATATTGCGAGTGACAATCTTGGAATGAATTTGATATTAGACCGGTTGGCCAAAAAGGGAAAATTTGAGATCGTGGCGTGTTCAGGATTTAGGAGAGTTGAGCGATAATGGGACTCATTCCTGACGAGATTATTGAGCAAGTGATCGGCCATAACGATATTGTTGAGATTATTTCGGCCTATGTTCCTCTTAAGAAGGCCGGCCGGAATTTTAAAGGGCCGTGCCCGTTTCATCACGAGAAGACACCGTCATTCATTGTTAATCCGGTTAAACAGATCTTTCATTGTTTCGGGTGCCACGTCGGAGGAAACGTGATCGGCTTTGTCATGAAGCAGGACCGTTTGGAATTTCCCGAGGCGGTTCGCCTGTTGGCGGAAAAGGTTAATATTATTGTTCCGGAAGCAAATAGGGGCAATGCTCAAGAAACGAATGTACGGCAACTGATCTTTAAAATAAACGCGTTGGCTGCAGAGTATTTTCATAAGAACTTGCTTTCTGATAAGGGCAAACCGGCGAAAGAAGCTCGTGCTTATCTTAAGAAACGCAAGATCGACCTTGAGACGGCCAAAAAGTTTCAACTGGGTTTTGCTCTCGATCAATGGGATGGTTTGATCGGATATTTGCGTGATAAACAGTTTAACTTAGGTCTGATTGAAAAAGCGGGATTGATCCTTCCCCGGGATAATGGCCAGGGATATTATGACCGCTTTCGCAACAGGGTTATTTTTCCGATCCTTGATACGCAGGCGCATTACCGCGCTTTTGGTGCACGCGCCTTGGAATCTGGCAGCGACAAAACCCGGGTTACGGCCAAATATATTAACTCGCCGGAGACGCCGGTCTATGTAAAAGGCCATCATCTCTACGGTTTTCATTTGGCTAAACAGGCGATCGGGCAGGAAGATTTTGTTATTATCGTTGAGGGGTACATGGATTGTATTATGCCCTTTCAAGCCGGCGTGCTGAATATTGTCGCTTCGCAGGGAACGGCTTTAACGGTGGAGCAAATTCGTTTGATGCACCGTTACACGAAGAATGTTGTTATGCTTTTTGATATGGATCCGGCCGGGGAGTCGGCGATGCTTCGCAGCCTGGATACCTTGATCGAAGAAGGAATGAACGTCAAGGTGGCCATGCTGGCTGAAGGGCATGATCCAGACTCATTCATTTGTAAGTACGGGGTGAAAAGTTTCCGTGAAAAGATCAACGAAGCCCAGGCGCTCTTTGATTATAAACTTAACATCTTGATGAAGCGTTATGATGTTAAGGCTATTGAAAGTAAGGCGAGGATTTCCGGAGAAATGCTCCAGACTGTTGATAAGTTCAGCAATGCTGTTCTGCGAGCAGAGTATCTCAAGCGTTTAGCTCTTGCGTTAACGGTTCCTGAATCGGCGCTCTTGATCGAACTTGATAAAGTCCGGCAGATGACCGGAGAAAAAAAGAATTTCGGAAAAGTAAGCACTCCGAAGACGGCCGTTGTCGAACAGCTCAGAGTTGTCGAAAGTGATATCTTAAAATTGCTCCTCGAGGAGGAAAGTTTTATCGCGGCAACGATGAAAGAGATCGCTCCGTCGGATTTCCAGGATAAACGGATCCGGGAAGTGATCTCCAAGATCTTTGACCTGTTCGACCAGGGCAAAGAGGTCAATGGGGCTAACTTGATCAATAGTTTTGAGGATCAAGATATGCAGCATATGATCTCGCAAATTATGGCAAAAGAAAGCATTTTTTCCGGCGACAAAAAAAAGATCCATAGTGATTATATTCACA
>DAOWBD010000061.1 GCA_030634235.1 Candidatus Omnitrophota bacterium
AGGTATACAAAAAAAGGAAATAAAGACGATGTCGAAAAAAGAAAAAACGATCCTTGTTGTCGACGATAGCCCGGTCATGCAGAAGCTGACGGAGAAGAAGCTGACCAATAATAGCTTCACGGTCTATGCCGCCTACGACGGAGCCGAATGCCTGAGAATGGCGAAGAACAAGTTGCCGGATATTATTCTCATGGACGTGATCCTGCCGGACAGTAACGGGAAAGATATTGTCAAACAGTTAAAGTTGGACCCTGAAACGGCGAATATCCCGATCGTTTTTACGACCAATACATTAAGCTTGGAAATGGATGACGGTCATCAGGTCTTTAAGATCGATGATGAGAAATACCGCGCCTTTGCCAAGCCTTTGCATTACCGCAAGCTTTTGAGCACGATTCATAAAGAGATCAACCGGAGCATTCATGGAGGGGATTTGCCGCCGGAGAAGGAATAAAGAAGGTTTTATAACTGCAGTGATATATAAGCAGGGGCGACCGTCGGGTCATCCCTGTTTTTTTTGGTTTTTCTAGTTTGAGAAGTCTGTCTCGATAATGACGAGGGCAACGATGGTAAAAAGAACCGGTGTTGCCCAGGCCGAGAAGATGGGAGGGATCAGCCCGCTTTTTCCGAATGCCAGGGCAACGGCATTGGCAACGTAATACAGGAACCCAAGAATGAGGGCGATGCCGAGCGAGATAAAGGTACTCCCTTTCCGGCTGCGGATCATCAGTGCAAACGGGAGCCCGATCAGGACAATAACAAAATTCCCGAACGGGTAAGCGATCTTTTGATGCAGATCGACCCGCATGTTGTTCAGGGCCTTTTGGGCCCCGCTCTTCGAGAAGCGGTCAATGTAATCATCTAGTTGGCGGATGTTCATGGAATTGACATTGAGCCTTTGATTTAAGAAGTCCTGGGGACTTTCCTTAATGTCCATTAGTTTTTCTTTGTAAACCTTGATCTTAAGCGGCGTGCTGAGGTTCTCTCGGTCGAACGTGGTGATCTGGCATTGATAGAACTTCCACGCAATGCCCGTCCAAACGCTCTTTAAGGCAACGATCTTCTGTTTCATATTTTGTTTCTGGTCATGTTCTATGATGGTGATCCCTTTGAGTTCATTGGCTTTCGAATCGAACGTATCAATGAAGTAAAGGCGGTTTTTCAATCCGTAGAATGTCAAATGCTTGATCTTTTCATTCTTCTTGCGCAGACGGTCGACGAGCAAGACCATATTTTCATCCCGGATTTGTTGGGTCACTTCGGTGGCCCTTGGAACAAGTCGTTCGTTGACCCAGAAGACTAGTACCGAAATAATAAGGCCGAACACGATCGCCGGTTTCGTGATCTGCCAGAAGTTGAGCCCGCTTGAACGCATGGCCACAACCTCGTTGCCGGTATTAAGGTTGCTGAACGTAAAAAGGACGGCGATCAGGCAAGCCACCGAGGAGATCGGCTGGCTCAAGATGATCGGAAAATAGGAAATATAATACTGGATCAAGATATCGATAGGGACTTTCCGGTCGATAAATTCGTCAAGCTGGCTTGTGATATCGATCAGGACGTAAAGAAAGCAGAACGTGAGGATCGTGAACACAAAGATCTTGATAACGGATGTTGTAATGTAACGGTCTAGAATGCGCATTTGTAATTAAGGATCAAAGCGCCCGTTGAGGCGATCATGTTTGGTGTCCACATGATCAGCGCCGGGGGCAGAATGCCTTTCTTGCTTAGGGCTTCACAGCCTATGGAAATGAGATAATAAAAAGCAAAGCAGAGGATTGCCAGAACAATATTCGCGGATCTTTCGCGCCGGTTGGTGATGACGGCCAATGGAAACCCGATGAGAATGAAGATCAGCGGTGAGAAGGACCAGGTGATCTTCCGGAAGTACTCCGTTCTTAAACGCGCTGTATCCACGAAGAGGCGTCCTAATTTATCGATCTCGTCCTTCAATTCCTTAAGCGTCATGCTCTGCGGTTTTTTCTTGATTGTTTTTTCATTTTTTGACATATCAAGCGTCATGAAGTAATTCTTGAAGTTCAGCTTATAAAAATTCTTCGGGTTTTCCAGGTTTGGCTCGTCTGATGTTCCGTCGATGAGCTTGAGCTTGATCTGATTCCCTCCGGGAACGGGAGTGAATTCGCCGCGTTTAGCGATGATCGTACGGGTCGGCCCGTCGGGCTTGGGCTGATAGATCGTGACATTGTACATTTTATTGCCGTCGATCTTATGGATGAAGATGATCTGGCCTTCAAAAGCGTGGATAAACATGCCGGCCTCGAGGAGCGCCGTCGGATTCTCGGCGCCGAGATTCTTTAATACCCGGCGCTGTTCATGATGGGCATAAGGAATGATTCGCTCGTTTAAGATGATTAAAAAAAGACTGGCAATGAATCCAAGGATGATCAACGGCATCAACAATCGTCCTAGATGGATGCCGCTGGCACGCATCGCGATAATTTCATTGTCTGCCGAGAACCGGCTGAAGGCCATGATGACGCTGATCAGGCAAGCGATCGGGATCGTGTATCCCAGAAAGACCGGGATCATCAGCAGAAAGGCCCTGCCGACGGTCACAATGCTCACGCCTTTATTGATGACCAGATTGGTCAATTGAATAAGGTTCCCTAAAAGAAAAACACAGGTCAGAACGACCAGTGCCATAAAGAAGGGAATGATGCATTCTCTTAATATATAGCTTCGGATGATGCGCATAAACCGGGGGAAAGGTCCTATTCTTTAATAGCCAGGGTTAATATGCCGACTGTCTTGGCCCCGGCATCTTTTACGGTGTGGGCGGCTTCAGACGCGGTGGCTCCCGTCGTTAACAAGTCGTCGATAATCAGTATATTTTTGCCGGAAAACTCAATACGATTCTTTATTCTAAAAGCCCCGTGGATATTTGTCCAGCGTTCTTTTTCGCTTAAACGGGCTTGATGTTCTGTCTCACGCGCGCGGACAAGGTTATTTAACGACAGTTTAATCTTATATCTTTGACCAATCTCTTGCGCCAGCAATTGGGATTGATTATATCCGCGCTCTCTTAATCGGCTGGGAAACAGCGGCATAGGAACGATCTGTTCAAATTGCCTTATGTCGAGACGGTAAGTTTCTAAGAAATCGATCATCAATCGGGCCAGGGGTTTGCGCAAATATGTTTTGTGGTTGTACTTAAACCGGCAAATAAGGTTGCTTAAAGGCATTTGATATGGACAGGCGGCCCAGGCAAAGTCGAAATGGGGGCTTGTTTTTTTACAATCCGGGCATCTGGGAAGACGGGGGCTGTGAAGATGGCGGGAACATTTAGGGCAAAAAGGAGGGGTATTATGAACGACCGTATCTTGGCAATTTAGGCACAGTCCTTCCTTTGGGGAACGGATTGTGAGGTGTTTTTTACAGATAAGACAGTGAGGGGGATAAACCAGATCGCATAAACCGGACAAAAGTGTTTGAAACACGGTGCTATGGTATCATCCCGTTGATGAGATGTACAATAGAAAATTTGAGTTGAACAGGCTCACACCTGACGGTATAATAGCAACCACTGTAGTCGAAGATGATGGATTCTAAGAAATCAAAGGAGACATGATGGAAGTATTAAACATTGACGCGGAGCGCGAAGAGCTCCGGCAGATCATTATCAAAGATGCTTATTTCAGGGAGAAGATCATTCTTTCATCAGGGAAGGAAAGTGATTATTATATTGATGCCCGTCTGGTCACCTTAAGCGCCCGCGGGGCTTATCTTTGCGCGCGCATGATCCTTGATCTGGTGAGGGATGATACTATTGACGCGATCGGCGGGCCGACATTAGGCGCCGACCCGATGGTCGGGGCAGTCGCGGTTCTGAGCTTGCAGGCCGGGAATCCGCTGAACACCTTCATTATCCGCAAGACGCCGAAGGCTCACGGCAAGCAGCAGCAGATCGAAGGCCCGCCTTTGAAAGAAGGCGACCATGTTGTTCTTATCGACGATGTCGCGACAACGGGTAAGGCCTTTGTCCAATCGATCGATGTGCTCACACGGTTCGGGATCTATGTGGATAAGGCGATCTGTATCGTTGATCGCGGGGAAGGCGCCGCCGAGGCCGTTGCGGTCAAAGGCTGTGAACTTGTATCCATTTTTGACATTTCGGAAATACATACCACCACTTCATGAAAAAACTCATTCTTGCCTCAGGTTCTCTTCAACGAAAAAAACTCCTGAAAGACTTAGGGGTTCAATTCACTATTCAATTCAGCAGGATCAAAGAGGTTCAAAAGATCCAAACCACATGCTCGGCGCTTGTTAAACATAATGCGGTCCTTAAGGCTAGGGATGTTGCCGGGCGGCTGAAGTCCGGAGTTGTCGTCGGAGCGGATACGCTTGTTTACGGCGGCAACAAGCAGATCATCGGCAAGCCGCGGAATTTAAAAGAGGCCAAGAAGATCCTTTACGCGCTTTTCTCTAAGCCGCATTGGGTTTATACCGGCGTTGCGGTTATTGATATTGAAACGGGTAAACAGATCGTCGATTATGAGAAGACGAAAGTTTTTATGCTTCCGTTAACCGAGGAGGAGATCGACCGCTATCACGCGAAAGTTTCGCCTTTGGATAAGGCCGGCGGTTTTGACATTGAAGGCGGCGGCAGCGTCTTTATCCACCGGATCGAAGGATGCTATTCGAATGTCATCGGACTTCCCATTGCGAAGTTGGCCACGATGCTGCGGAAAGTCGGAGTGTTTATATTATGAGGACGAAGGCCCTGTTTTTTTTCATGCTGGGCGTGACCGTTTTTCTTCAGGGATGCGCGACGGAATATAACCTGGCGACCAGGCAGCAGGAGACATTGCTTTACGGCACGGAAAAAGAAGTTAAGATCGGCGATACCATTGCCCCGAAAATCGAGGAACAATATGATATTCTCAGGGATGTTGATGTCAATGAACGCGTCCAACGCATTCTCCAGCGCATTGTTGCCGTCTGTGACCGCAAAGAGCTTGTTTATTTTATCAAGGTCCTCGATGATGATCTGATCAATGCCGTGAGCCTTCCGGGCGGATACATTTATGTCTTTCGGGGGCTTATTGAAAAGACCGATAACGATGATGAATTAGCGGGAGTCGTCGCCCATGAAGTCGGGCATATCACGGCGAGGCATGGGATCAAAAGAATGCAGAATGCTTATGCGGCCCTGCTCCTGCAGGTCGCGTCGACCCAAACGAATGCCCGTGTGGCCGGCGGGGTCAATTTTGTTTTGAATTCGCTTTTTATGGAATACTCCCAAGAAGATGAGTTTGAAGCGGACCGGTTAAGCGTTAAATATTTAAAAAAGGCCGGGTATGACCCGAAAGCCATGGTAACATTCTTAGAGAAACTGAAAATAGAGAAGGAAAAGGCGCCGCTGAGACAGTATAGTTATTGGCGGACCCATCCGCATCTGTCGCAGAGGATCTCTGTGGTCAACCAGGAGATCACGGGAAAATTAGAATTCAGAGACTATTTAAACCTGATCGGTAACGATTAACGGGGATATTATTATGAGCGAAACAGCAAAAAGAGGATCAAAAATATTTGAAAGCTATCGGGGTATTTCGATTTCTTGTCTCATTGTTTTATGTTTGGTTGTTGTCTTTCTTCCGGCGTGTTCTTCCAAGGAAAAGAAGGGCAAACAGACAGTTTGTTTTCGCAATGACTGTATTAATGTGGCGATTGCCAAGACGCAAAAGGACCGTGGCCGCGGCCTGCAACTTCGCAAGTCGCTTGAAAAAGATGAAGGGATGCTGTTCGTCTTTCCGTCGAGCCAGCGTCAAAGTTTCTGGATGAAAAACACATATATCCCTTTGGATATTATTTGGATGGACCGTGACAAAAAGATTGTTTTCGTTGTTCCTAATGTGCTGCCTTGTGAGACCGAGGAATGCCCGGTCTATACGCCCGATACTGCGGCAAGCTATGTTCTAGAGGTCAACGCCGGCGTTTCTATAGAACTAGGATGGAAAGTAGGCGATCAGGCCGTTTTCTAGACCGCTATTCCCCGTTTTTTCTTCTTATCTTTTCTTCGGCTTATAAATATGCGTGGCTTGCCCAAAAAGGCTCTGTGCGGATTCCATGACGGTTTCCGAAAGGGTGGGGTGAGGGTGGATGCACGTTTTTAGGTCGGAGGCAGTAGCTCCCATTTCGATTGCCAGGACGCCTTCGGCGATCATCTCACTGGCGCCAGCGCCGGCGATGCCGACTCCTAAAATTCTTTCCGTTTTCGGATCAATAATTCACTTTGTCAGTCCGTCGGTGCCGCCTAAAGTTAGCGCCCGTCCCGACGCGCCCCACGGGAATTTAGTGACTTGGATCTCAATGCCCCGCTGTGCTGGTTGCGTCTCTGTTAATCCGCACCAGGCGATCTCGGGGTCGGTAAAGACAATGGCAGGGATCGCTTTG
>DAOWBD010000113.1 GCA_030634235.1 Candidatus Omnitrophota bacterium
CAAGTTTTATATGATCACGGTTATGTGAACTGTGGGGTGATGGTTCTCGCCCCGGGCGCGTTTTTCCTTCTTGGGATCATCATCTGGATCCAGAGGGCTATCAGCGGATACACAGAGGAGCGTTAACTCTTATGGTCGAACATTATGTGAGTTTAGCCATTAAAAGTATTTTCGTTGAGAACATTCTTCTCGCGTACTTTTTGGGCATGTGTTCATTCTTGGCCTGTTCGAAGAAGGTCGAGACGGCGGTCGGGCTCGGCCTTGCCGTGATCTTTGTTTTGACGATCACGACGCCGACGAACTGGGCGATCAATCATTTTCTCCTGAATAAAGGCGCTCTGGCGTGGGCAGGATTGCCGGAGGCGGATTTAAGTTTCCTAAGTTTCATCGCGTTCATCGCTGTGATCGCGGCAATGGTTCAGATCGTCGAGATGGTGATCGACCGTTTCAGCCCGAAACTTTACACCGCGCTCGGGATCTTTCTGCCGTTGATCGCTGTTAATTGCGCTATTTTAGGAGCTTCTCTTTTCATGGCCGAGCGCAAATATACGTTCGGCGAGTCTGTGGTCTTCGGCATGGGTTCGGGGATCGGCTGGGCGCTGGCGATCGTCGCTATGGCGGCGATACGCAAGAAATTAGACTATTCGAATATCCCGAAATCTCTTCGGGGACTTGGTGTTACGATGATCATTACAGGCCTCATGGCCATGGCTTTCATGTGTTTTGCGGGAATCAGTTTTTAGGAGAAAAATGGGATTCATTCCGTTTGTTTTATTAAGCACTGGCGTTTTCGTCGGGATCATTTTTATACTGATCCTGCTCTTGACTTGGGTCGAATCGAAAGTGGTTAACAAGGACGACTGCAAGATCACTATTAATAATGAGAAGGACCCTCTCGTTGTTCCCGGAGGAGGAACCCTTCTGATGGCGCTGGCGAACAACAAGATCTTTCTTCCATCGGCGTGTGGTGGCGGCGGAACGTGCGCGATGTGCAAGTGCCAGATTACAGAAGGCGGCGGCGACATTCTTCCGACGGAGAAAGGCCTGGTTTCCCGCGCGGAACAAAAGGATCACATCCGCCTGGCCTGCCAGGTCAAGATCCGTCAGGATATGAAGATTCGTATCCCCGAAGAAATATTTAATATCCAGAAATATGACTGCATTGTTCGTTCCAATGATAATGTAGCGACATTTATTAAGGAACTTATTCTTGAGCTGCCCGCCGGGCAAACGATGGACTTTCAGGCCGGCGGCTACATACAGATCGACATTCCCGAGTACAAACTGAGTTACAAAGAATTTGATATTGAAGAAGAGTATCGTTCTGATTGGGAAAAGTATCAGATTTGGAACCTTAAGGCCGACAACGACGAGCCGATCTTCCGCGCGTATTCGATGGCCAGCTATCCGGCGGAAAATAATATTGTGATGCTCAATGTGCGCATCGCGACACCGCCGCCGAGAAACATGAGCCTGCCGCCGGGAAAGGCGTCGTCGTATATTTTTAACCTGAAGCCCGGCGACAAAGTGACGATCAGCGGACCGTATGGCGAATTCTTCATCAAAGAGACGAAGCGAGAGATGGTTTATGTCGGAGGCGGCGCCGGAATGGCTCCGATGAGAAGCCACTTGTTCCATCTGCTTAAAACGCTTCAAACACGGGATCGAAAGGTAAGCTTCTGGTACGGCGCGCGTTCTAAGAGAGAAATGTTCTATGATGAGGAGTTTAAGGCCCTTGCGAAAGAATTTCCAAACTTCTCTTATAATATTGCTTTGTCTGAAGCCCTTTCGGAAGACAACTGGATCGGGCCGACAGGATTTATCCACAGCGTTCTTTATGAAAACTATTTAAAGAATCACAAGGAACCGGAAGAGACCGAATATTATCTGTGCGGGCCACCGCTGATGATCGATGCGGTGCAAGGCATGCTCGATTCTCTCGGCGTGCCGCCGGAAATGATCGCTTTTGATTCGTTTGGTTGATGTTCCAGCGTATAGCGGTTAGGGGTTAGAATTGATTTCTTTTCAATCGGGTTGTCTACTAACCCCTGCACGCTAGTCGCTATACGCTGATTTATTGGTCGCACGAAGAAAGGTCTTTACCTTCTTTTTTGCAGGCACAGGAATCCGGGTCGGTCGAACAGCCTTTTTTGAGGGCTTTCTTGGCAAAGATAAGTCCGACGGCCATGCCGAAAAAGCAAAGACTAAATATAAAGAAAGTGATAAGATAGGTCATAATCGCAGTATAGGAGAATTATGGTTACGAAGAAAGCAAAAAATAATAAGCTGAATATCAGCCAAAGCCAGGAACTCAATGTTCTGCGCACGATCGTTGAGATCACGAATTCCGAGCTCGATCTTGATGTAGTCCTTAAAGAGATCGTTAGCGTCATGACGACGGCGACGAAAGCGGACTCTGTTTTCATTTATCTTTTTGATGACAAGAAGAAAAGGCTTCTCTTGATGGCCTCGAAGACCCCGCACAAGAAGGAACTGGGGAAAGTGCACCTGAAAGCCGGGGAAGGTATTACCGGGTGGGTTGCCCGGGAAAATAAGCCGGTCGCGATCAAGAAGAATGCCTACAAAGATAAACGGTTCAAGAATTTTGACGTCCTGCCTGAAGACCGGTATGAGGCGTTCCTCTCAGTTCCGATCGTCCACAAGAATAAGGCTATCGGAGTTGTCAACGTCCAGCATAAAAAGGCGCATGACTATGCGGCTAACACGATCATCCTTATTGCTTTGATTGTCAAGCAGATCAGCGGCGTTATCGAGCATGCCCGCCTTTACGAGGAGATGAAACAGAAGGCCCTGCAGTTTGACAGCTTAGTGAAGGTCAGCCAGTCGATCACTTCCGAGAATTATCTCGACGAGATCTTGAACCTTATTGTCGTCGTGACGGCCGAGATGCTTAACTCAAAGATCTGCTCTATCATGCTCCTCGACGAGAAGCGCAAGGAGCTGTTTATTAAAGCTTCTCAGAGCCTGAGTCTCGAGTACCAAAAGAAGCCCAACGTTAAGGCCCACGGCAGCGTGGCCGGTGAGGCCATGAAGATGAAACGACCCATTGAGGTCTATGATGTACGCAAAGAGCAGAAGTATGGATTTCGGGATCTTGCGGTCAAGGAGAACCTGACATCGATGCTTTCGGTTCCCATGGTTGTCAAAGAAAAAGCGATCGGGGTGATCAATGTCTACATGAAAAAGCCGCATCATTTTACGAAGGAAGAAATCGATGTACTGCAGATGGTCACTAATCAGGCGGCTGTTGCTGTCGAGAACACGAACCTGATGAAAGAGGCCCTTAAGGCCAAGGAGGCCCTGGAAACGCGCAAGCTCATCGAACGGGCCAAAGGGGTCCTGATGCGCCTAAGCAAGGCTACCGAGGAGGAAGCGCATAAATTGATCCACAAAAAGAGCATGGATTCCTGCAAGTCAATGAAAGAAATTGCTGAGTCGATTATTCTGATGGACGAACTTCAAAGAGGAAAATAGAAAAAGGACTAAAATTACACCCGTCCCCGTAAGTAAGAACTTCCACCTGTCCGAATTACATGTGTCCCCATGAGCCCTAAACGAAGGAGTTAGGTATAATTAAGTATGCTGTCCCGGGAACTTCTCCCCGGGAACTTCTCTCACAAAAATACGGCCCGGGGTTCTCACCGCGAACACTTCAGAAGATGCGGCATTTCTACACGCATCACTCAATTCCGCCGATATCGGCGGAATTGGGCTGGTCCGATTATACTCTATTAGGTCACAAAGTAAGACTTTTCAAACCCAATAATGCCCAATTTATGACCTAATAGAGTATACGTGGAGCTGCTGCCGATCCGGGATAACAGATATGGCGCCCCTATTTTAATCCACATGGCAGGAAATGGGGGGCGGGTATCGGAAAGGGGGACGGGTTTAATTGTTGCGTTTGACTCGGTTCAATTAGACGCGTCCCCGTAAGTTGCTGTTGCAATTAACAGATAGGGCGCTGCTCCCTATCTTTGTTCATTGATCGAAAAAAAGTTCTGGGATTCTTCAATTCTCGCCGTTCCGCGAGAATTGGGTAGGCCCGGTAAAACTGTGCCGGGCGCGACTTAAAGGAATTTTGACCTGTCCC
>DAOWBD010000095.1 GCA_030634235.1 Candidatus Omnitrophota bacterium
ATCAATGTCTTGATCGGCGAGAAGACCCCTTCCTGCCCCGGCGGGGGTTGATAGCCGAGAAAGAATTGCGGAAGGTTATCCCAATCCTGGATCAGGGACCAGTCGACGATAAAAGCATAGTCATCCATAAAGAACGGATTGTGAAATATGTTGCTGTAAGCCAGAAACGTCAATAAACATATGACCCCTAGACTGATCCAGGGATTCTGTACCCACTTTGAGAATTTTATCTGCATAGTTGCTCCTTCATGTTAACACAGCGCTTCTTCGCGCAGAGACTGTTTGATCAATTGATTTCGCGCCCATTTTCTTAGGCGCCTTAAGCTGGATCGGCCCAGAGTCAACAATACGCGTCGCCGAAGGTGGTTTAATCCCCAACCTCAACAAAATAATCCGCCAGACATGATGCGCATAGAACGTAAAATAGTAGAACGGGTCCGGATCCCGTCGAACAATGCCAATAACAATATGCGCGCCCAAAGTCAGCATGGACAACAACCAGGCCGGCATCCATTTGAAAAGACCCGGCGTCGCCCGCTTGCGCAAAGACGCGGGTAAACCAGGAAGTAATCTGAATATCGTTTCATAGACTTTGTATGTTTTATTCTTGGCAGAATCAATATACCGGTTCGTCACCGTGAAGGAATCAAAACATTTCCCTTCATTGATAATGCGAACATCTTCCGGTGTGAGGATCTTTGAATCAATGGCTTCCTGCATCATCGCAGTCCCCGGAAAGAAATTCGTCCAGAAACTTGTAATGCGATACGGCGTGTGTTTGATGTAAAATTGCCGCGCCTTCTCCTGCATTTCGATAGACTCACCGGGCAAGCCGAACATATGGTCGAATTTCACATGAATGCCATGCTTTTTCATAATCGCCAATGCCTCGGCAGCCTGCTCTGCGGTTTCATAACGTTTCAACCGTTTACGCTTGTATTCATCGTCCACCGTCTGAAGGCCGATCTCCGCCGTCCGGCATCCCGAATCGGCGAGAAGCCGGGCAATATCATCATCGACAAACTTGATATGGGTAAAGATCTGGTAACAAACGCCGATCTCTTTTTTATAACGGGGAAGAAATTCTTTTAACCACTCTTTGTCCAGGGTAAAAATATCATCAAAAAACTCGACCATTTTGAAGTTATACCTTCGCTTGGCTTGACACAGCTCATGCATCACATGATCGATGCTGCGATAGCGCACATATTTCCCTCTGGGCTTTTCCGGCAGTTGCGCAACAAAATTATTAAAACAGAATGTGCACCGGTACGGGCAGCCGCGCGAGACCATCGTGATGTAGGTATCGCCGTACCTCATATGTTCTTCCCATATCGTTTTGTCGTAGATAGGCAGAGAATCGAGATCTTGGATAAATCCAACTTGCGGGCCTTTGACAACCTTACCGTTAGGTAATTTAAAATGTGTGTTCGCGATCGGCTCGCTGATCTCGCCCTTCTCAATAGCCTTTAAGATCGCGGGGAACGCGACATCCCCCTCCCCGACGCAGACAAAGTCGACAAAGGGCTTGGCCAAAACACTCTCTGGAACCGCTGTCGCATGAATGCCCCCGAAAACGATCTTCGCATCAGGACAAAGTGCTTTAGCCCGTTCAGCGATCGAAAGCGACCATTGATAAGTCCCGGATACCGGCGAGAACGCGATCACATTCGGCATTTGTTCTTTAATGGTTTTCAGGACAATATCACTGTCATCGAAAAGAGAAGAGATCAAAGACGGCGACGTCAACTGCAATCGGTCATTAAAAAGCGATGCGCTGAACGCAAGTCGGACATCATGCCCCTCGATCTTTGCCAAGGCGGACATCATGCTAATGCCTAACTGCTCCGAATTGATACCGACAAAAGTGATCCTCATTGATACCCCGCACAAGGTTTTTCAAATGATTTATTTGACCGCGAGCGTTTCTTGCCCACTCTTTAACTTACACGGCTTATTGTGATCCTCTTCCGACGCCGCCTCTCGCCTCGTCGCCGGAGGAATGTTTATCCCCAACTTTCTCAGCAGGAACCGCCCCATATGATACAGGTAATATTTTGCGTACAAGATATGGTCCGGCGACCATTTCGCCAGGCCGATCACCACATCAGCTATAAAGCTCATCACGACACACACGCCGACGGGCATCCGCGCGAAGAATTTCGGGTCAAGCCGTTTGCGCACGACATAAGGCACGTTCGGGATCAATTTAAAAATGATTTGGTAAGCCTGATAGGCCTTCATTTTTTCAGGATCGATATTCGCATTGCTCTTCGAATAAAGATCGCATCCGAGGCCTTCTTCGATCCTCTCGACATCCTCCGCGCCGATCAATCCTAGTCCTAAGCCTTGCTGAAGAAGTTCGGTGCCTGGAAAATAATTCGTCCAGTACGTCTGAATACTATAGGGCGGATGTTCAACGTAGAATTTCCGCGCGATCTCCTGCGCCTCGATACCCTCGCCGGGAAGCCCGAACATGTGATCGAATTTCGCATGGATCGCAAACCGGCGCATAATACGCACCGTCTTCTCAACATCCGACGCGCGTTCATAGCGCTTGATCTTCGTCCTCTTGTACTCGTCATCCATGCTCTGGACACCGATTTGTGAGGCGAAACATCCGGCCTCGGAGAGCCAGCGCGCGACATCGTCGTCGATATAATTGACATGCGTAAAACATTGAAAAGGCACTTTTATCTCAGCCTTGTACCGGTCCAGAAAACATTTTAACCATTTTTTGTCGAGCGTAAAGACATCATCAAAGAATTCGATTCCGCGCAGCTTATAGCGTCTTTTCGCTTGCAGTAATTCATGCATCACATGATCAACACTGCGCTGGCGGATATATTTCCCCGCCCCCCCGTCCGACAGCTGCACAAAGAAACTGTTAAAACAGAACGTGCATCGATATGGACAGCCCCGGGAAGTCATCGTAATATACGAATCACCGACAGGAATATACTCTTCCCATAAAGTCTTGTCAAAAGCCGGAAGCGAATCAAGATCTTCGATAAAACCGGCCTGCGGCCCCCGAATAATCCTACCGCCGGCGGATCGATATCTCGTATTGACAATGGGCGCCGTTACCCCGCCTCTTTCAATCGCCTCCAGGATCATCGCAAACGCGACATCCCCTTCCCCAACACAGACATAATCAACACAAGGCTGGGCCGCAACACGGTCGGGAACCGCCGAGGCATGCACGCCGCCGAAAACAACTTTCACGTCGGGGAAAAGCCTTTTGGCGTCTTGCGCGACACCCAGCATCCATTGATAAGTTCCCGTCAAAGCGGAGAAGGCCAGAACATCGGGACGCTGCCGCTCGATAGCCGCCATCACATCCTTGCGGTCATCAAAACAACGGGCAAGAAAAGGAATATTCAAATGGGCGCGATCGTTAAAAAGCGACGGGCTGAACGCAAGACGGACTTCGTGCCCGCGTTGTTTCGCGATGGAAGAGAGTAAACTGACCCCTAATTGTTCCCATCCGAGGGCGACAAATGTAACGCGCATTTATGGTTTCCTGTTATCGCCGGCTCATCAGGCGGCGCATCTGTTACGCGCGTCGCCGGCGGCATTTTTATTCCGACCCGTTTCAATAAAGAACGGGTAATATGATAAGCATAATGCTTGGCATAAAGTAAATGATCGGGATTCCTCGTCGCTAAACCGATGAAAGCATCCGCAAAGAAACTGATAAAAGAACATACCGGCGCAGGCATCCGCTCAAAAAATTTCGAGTCAAGCTTCTGCCTCAAAGAGCCGGGCAAAACGGGAATCAATTTAAAGAGAACTTCATACGCTTTATATTTTTTCCTTTTGTACGGATCTGCGACTTTCGCACTGGCACGATAGAAATCAAAGTCAGTCCCATTATTCAGGCGCTCGACCTCGTCGGGAGTGATCGTCCCTTCCTCCAAAGCCTTCCTGACCATCTCGGTCCCGGGCAGAAAGTTCGTCCAGAATGTCTGTATGCGGTACGGCGGATGCTGAACGTACAATTTCCGCGCGGCTTCCTGGGCCTCAATGCCCTCGCCGGGAAGCCCAAACATGTGGTCGACCTTTGGAGATATCTTATGTTTGCGCATCACCTCCATGGCCCTGTAAATGTGGTCGGTCTTCTCGTAACGGTTGATCGACCGCCTCTTGAATTCATCGTCCATGCTCTGAATGCCCATCTGCACGTATTGGCATCCCGCGTCGGAAAGCCACCGGGCAAGATCGTCATCCATGTATTTGGGATGCGTCAGGCATTGGAACGGAACATCGATTTCTCTTTTATACTGGTCGAGAAACTCTTTGATCCACTTCTTGTCGACGGTAAAGACATCGTCTTCGAACTCGAGGAAACGCAGTTTATAGCGCTTCTTCGCCGCGCGCAATTCCCGCATCACATGACCAACGCTGCGCTGGCGGACGTATCGTCCCGCTTTCTCCTCGGGCAACTTAGCAAAATAACTGTTAAAACAGAACGTGCAGCGATACGGGCAGCCGCGCGACGCCATCGTCAGGTACCAGTCCCCGATATTGATATGATCTTCCCACAATGTCTTGTCGAAAAACGGCAGGGCGTCGAGATCTTCAATGAACCCTACCTGCGTTCCCCGAATGATCTTACCGTCGGGCAGCTTATATCTTGTATTGACGATCGGCGCCGTCGGCCCTCCCTCTTC
>DAOWBD010000022.1 GCA_030634235.1 Candidatus Omnitrophota bacterium
CTGTCGACGAGAAATTGGTCCAGCTCAAACCTGACGACCCGGTCGTTCTTTATAATCTGGCCTGCAGCTATTCTTTACTGAAGGATATCGACAAGGCGTTTCGGGCTTTTAAAAAGGCGATCAATTGCGGTTATTTCGATTTCGAGCATCTTGAACAGGACGACGACCTTTCTAATTTGCGTAAGGACCGGCGGTTTAAGCGGTACCTCGCGCGGATCAAAGAGAAAAAACCTTCCGAAAGTTTAGAATAAACCAAATCCATGAGAATATCGGCATTATGTTTGGGGCGTAAAAAATAAACAGGGGAAAGTGTTTATGAAATCTTACCGTCAGGAACTTTGGTTCAACACGGATGAACGAAGAGGGTATCTCAATATCACCGGCGAGGTTCAGGCGGCGATCAATAAGAGCGGCGTGAAGGAAGGCCTCTGCTTGGTCAATGCGATGCATATTACCGCGAGCGTCTATATCAACGACGACGAGCGCGGCCTGATTAAGGATTACGACAAGTGGCTCGAGAAACTCGCGCCGCACGCGCCCATCGAACAGTATCGTCATAACGATACCGGTGAGGATAATGCCGACGCGCACATGAAGCGACAGGTGATGGGGCGCGAGGTTGTTGTTGCGGTCACCGGCGGGCGGTTGGATTTCGGGCCTTGGGAGCAGATCTTCTACGGCGAGTTCGACGGCCGCCGGAAGAAAAGGGTGCTGGTAAAGATCATCGGGGAATAAAATCGGAGATGGGGACGGGTGCTTCAGTTACCCGTCTCCGGAAGTTTCATGGCTCCTCTGGAGTGCTCATTGCGTTGAGAGAACTCCTGGAGGATCAGCGTTTTTTTAAAGAAGGCCTATGGAACTTGGAGTTCAATTCACTCCATGAACACTCCAGGGAAGCTTGGAAAGTTTCTTGGGGGTGCTCATGAAGTGAATTTGAGCCCCAAGGAATGTTAACGAAAGAAGGGAGCTTGCACGATGAGTTTGATCACACTAGGCACGGTTGCCTTGGATAATATTAAGGCAGGGTCGGGGGACCGGCGGGAGTTGATGGGCGGGTCGGCGGCGCATTTTTCGATGAGCGCGCGGCTGTTTACCGACGTCCATCTCGTCAGCGTGGTCGGCGAGGATTTTCCGTCGAGGCACATTCAATTGCTGCGGCGCAAGGGCGTCAATCTGGATTCTCTGACGAGGGAGAAAGGTAAGACGTTCCAATGGCACGGCGAGTACAAGAAGGGCGATTATAACACGGCGATCACGCACTCAACGGAACTCGGCGTCCTGTCGGACTATAACCCGAAGGTGACTCGCTATCAGATGAGCATCCCAAACGTCTTTTTGGCGAATTTAGGCCCCGACGTGCAATTAAAGTTCTTGAAGCTCATGCGCAATCCGAAGTTTGTGGGCCTCGACAGTATGAACCTGTGGATCAACATGATGCGCCAGGATGTGTTGAAGGTAATGAAGAAGGTCGACTTGTTCGTCTTAAACGACGGCGAGGCGGGCATGCTTACCGGTGAGAGTAATCTGATCAAGGCGGCGAAGAGGCTACGCAAGATGGGCCCGAGGCTCGTCGTCATTAAAAAAGGCGAGCACGGCGTGCTCTTTTATTGCGACCGGTTCATGTTCGCGTTTCCCGCTTACCCGGTCGACCGGGTTGTCGACCCGACGGGAGCGGGCGATACGTTCGCCGGCGGCTTGATGGGATATTTAAGCAAGACCAATAAGGTTACGGAGGCCGCGCTGCGCAAGGCGGTCATTTACGCGACGACGCTCGCGTCATTTAACGTTGAGGGATTCGGTGTCGCGAAAACCTCGCCGCTGACGATGACGCAGGTCAACGCGCGGATGAATAAGTTAAGGAAGTTCATATCTCCGTGAGGATAAAGGATTATGCCTGAAACACTCATTGACAAAATAGCTTTTGTCGCGGCGATCGTCCTGCCGCTGTTTAATATTCCGCTTATTTCGAAGGTCATCAAGCGGAAGTCTTCCTTGGATATCAGCCTCTGCTGGGTCCTGGGCGTGTGGGTCTGCATTTTGCTGATGGCTCCGTCGGGGTTCCGCTCCGAGGACGTTGTCTGGCGGACGTTCAATTATTTCAATGTCATCATGTTCACCGGGGTCGCGGCTGTGACCCTGCGTTACCGGAAAGGGCCCAGTGGCGAATAAAAAGGAAAAGAGCAATACACGTTGCGGCATGGTCTCGATTATCGGGCGGCCGAATGTCGGCAAGTCGACGCTGCTAAACCAGATCGTCGGCGAGAAAGTGACGATCGTCTCGCGCGTTCCGCAGACGACGCGCCATCAGGTCCGCGGGATCTACAACGACGAGCGCGGGCAGATCGTTTTTATCGACACGCCTGGGATGCATCTCGGGCGGGATAAGCTTGATAAATGCATGAACCAGTCCGCGTCGGGAACCGTCGACGATGTCGATTGCGTTATTTATTTGGTCGACACGAGTCGACTGGTCGGCGAGGAGGAAGAGAGCATCGCGGCGAAATTTAAGGGGACGAAGATTCCCGTCATTTTGGGCTTGAACAAGATCGACCTGCGCAGAAGGAACGTCGCCGATTATATCGCGCTGTGGGAGCGGGCGATGGGCAAGCCCATCAACGAAATCAAAAACTTTACCCTCGTGTCCTTGTCGGGACAGAAAGGGACCAACATCGAGAAATTGGTCGATATCCTTTTCGACTATATGCCCGAGGGCCCCGAGCTTTACCCTGTGGATATTGTCTCCGACATGCCGCAGCGCCTGGCGCTGGCGGATATTATTCGCGAGAAATTATTCAAAGTTCTTAAGAAGGAGATCCCGCATTCTTTAGGGGTTGTTATCGAGGATATGAAGCTGCTGCGCAAGAAGACGATGAACATCAAGGCCCTGATCTTCGTCGAGCGCGATACGCAAAAAGAGATCGTCATTGGCAAGAACGGCGAGGTGTTGAAGAAAGCCGGCACTCTTGCGCGCGGCGACCTTGAGGATCTCCTCGATATGAATGTCTTCCTCGAGTGCTACGTGAAGACCAAGAAAAACTGGCGCGACGATATTTCTCTTCTGCAGGAATTTGGCTACGACAAATAGGGACGTGTGCTTTAGGGACGTGTGCAAAAGCACACGTCCCTAAAGCACACGTCCCTATTTATTGACCTCTGTTAATAACTTTATTCCACCGGCTGGTTCGGTCGGTCCGGTCGGAATGATTGGCGGAATTCGCGGTTTTCCGCGCGTTGCGTCTTGCGGTACGCCTGGTTTTCCTTCTTTTGCGCGCCGCGGTATTCCTTCATTTGCGTTTTTCTCTCATCCGGGGTCAGGTTCGGGTTTCCTAAGATCCGGTCAATGGCGCTCATGCTCTCACTGTGCTGTTGGTCTCTAAAAGTGACATTTTCCTGATATTGTGTTTCCCGATGGTTAACGATGGTCTGCCTCTGCTCATCCGTTAACCGCTCATTGCCCGCGAGCTTGCTGGAGATGTGCTCTAAGCCTTCCTGACGGATCTTCTCATGAAAAGCGACATTCTCCTGATATTGCGTTTGCCGGTGGTCTTTGATGGCAACAATCCTTTGGTTCTGGCGTAGATCAGGATTTTGCATGGTTTTCCGGAAATCTTTATTTTCCGATTCTTGTTGCTGGCGGTGGTCTTGAATTTTCGACTTGACTGCCTGTCGAAACTCATTCTTGGGCCCCTTCCGGCTCTTGTTCCCTTTGTGCCCCCTGCGTCCCTCATAGGCTGAGGCACTCAAGGGCATCAAAAGTATAATAGCGGCTAAAATAATTAATGTTTTCCTCATCACATCCTCCTTTGGTTCTTTTGGTTCTTCTGGGTTCATCCTGTTTGTGTTTTTGGCGCCTTTCACTTCTTTAAACACGGCAGGCGCACGTTTGTTTCGATATTTATTTTGGCTTCCATTTTGGACAGGTTTAGCGTATACTATTTTGAAACGTTAGTTCAAATTTAGAGCCAAAACCGCTTATTATTGTTGAAGATGCGACAAAAAGCCGTTACCGTCAAACAGATCAAGGATCTTGACAGGATCGCCATTGAAAAATACGGGGTTCCGTCTCTCGCTTTAATGGAGAATGCGGGACGGGCGGTCGCGCAGGAGGTTTGCAAGCGGCTCAAGAGGATAAAAAACGCGCGCGCGTGTGTCGTTTGTGGTCTCGGGAATAATGCGGGCGATGGGTTTGTGATCGCTCGGCACTTGATCAATGCCGGGGTCAAAACAAAGATCTTTCTGATTGGCAAGGGCAGTCAGCTCAAGGCCGATGCGGCGGTGAATTACAAGATTTTGAAGAAGTTGAAATATCCGATCAAAGAGCTCCGGCGCGTCGACAGTTCTTTCTTAAAAGATTTGACGAATGCCAGCGTGGTTGTTGACGCGATCTTTGGCGTCGGCTTGAACCGTGAGGTGCTTGAGCCGTTTCGTGGATGTATCGAGGCGATCAATGCGCGTGCGGGAAAAGTGATTTCCGTCGATACGCCGTCTGGCATCGATGCGACGTCAGGCAAAATCTACGGGGTGTGTGTCCGCGCCGATGCGACCGTTACGTTCAGTTTTGTCAAAAAAGGATTTCTTAAGGGTGCGGGCCCTAAGCATGTCGGAAAAGTTATTGTCGCCGACATCGGCATCCCCGTGAAACTGAAGGGACGTGTGCTTTAGGGACGTGTGCAAAAGCACACGTCCCTAAAGCACACGTCCCTCTAAATTATGAGTGTGACGAATAAAAATATTGACCAGGTGATCGGGATCGTGCGGGAGGAAATTAAGGGCCTTCCGGATCCGTCGGTTACGCTCGTCGGCAAACGATGGAAGAGCCCGTTTCTTGTCCTCGTTTCCTGCATTTTAAGTTTGCGCACGAAAGACGAGACGACGCTGCCGGCGTCGGAGCGTTTATTTAAACGCGCGGCCACGCCGCAGGCGCTCCTGAAATTGACGGCCCGTCAGATCGAGAAAGAGATTTACCCGGTCGGGTTTTACAAAACGAAGGCGGTTAATATCAGCGGGATCTGCCGCGATATTATCGAGAAGTTCGGCGGCCAAGTCCCGGACGATATCGATACGCTCATGACGATGAAGGGGGTCGGCCGCAAAACGGCGAACCTCGTTCTGACCGAGGGCTTTGGCATCCCGGCGATGTGCGTCGATACGCACGTGCACCGGATCTCGAACCGGTTCGGTTACGTTCAGACGAAGGCCCCCGACGAGACTGAATTTGCGTTAAGAAAAAAATTGCCGAAGAAACATTGGATGGATTACAATAGTTTACTCGTGACGTGGGGACAGAATATTTGCCGGCCCATTTCTCCTTTATGTTCGCAGTGCGGTGTGAAAAAATATTGCGCGCGCAAAGGCGTGACAACGTCTCGGTAGGGTGAGGAAAAGACAATGGACAAAAGTAATTCTTTAATATCTCCGGAGATCCAGGAAATCCTTCAGGGGGAAAATATTGCGCAAAGGCTCAAAGAGTTTTTCTTCGACATGCATTCCTACGACGTCTTCGTCTTGTGCGAGGACCTCGAGAATAGCGAGGTTGCACAGTGCATCAAGGCGCTGGGCATCCCGACGGGCATTGAGCTCTTTCAGGAATTTGATGATGAGCGTAAGGAAGATATCTTCGACTGCTTCTCCAAAGAGTGGATGGCCGATATTCTTGAAGAGATGGCTTCCGATGAAAGGGCGGACTTTGTCAAGTTCCTGCCCGACGAGAAGCTCGAGCGGGTCCTGCCTCTGATCGCGCGCGCGGAACGCATTGATATCAAGAAGCTCAGCGAATACAAAGAGGGCACGGCCGGGTCCATTTTGACGACGGAGTATGCGTCTCTGTCGCCCGACATCACCGTCCGCGAGGCGCTTGAGAAACTTAAACGCCAGGCGTTTGACCGCGAGACTATTTATTATATTTATATTGTCGACAGCAACCGGACGCTGATCGGGTTTGTTTCGCTGCGTGATATTCTGCTGGCGCCTTCCCATAACAAGATCGAGGACATCATGCACAAGATCGTCATCAGCATGCATGTTGATGACGACAATGAGATCGTCGCTAAAAAGCTGTCGGACTATGACTTTCTGGCGATTCCCGTTGTCGACGACGGCAACCGGCTTGTCGGGATCGTCACGGTTGACGACGTGGTCGACGTTGTTATTGAGGAAAGCACTGAGGATATCTATAAGTATGGCGCGGCCGGGGAGTATATTGACTATATGAAGTCTAGCCCGTTGCAGATGGCCCGGCAAAGGGTCGTTTGGCTGATACTTTTGATTTTTGTCGGATTTATCTCGGCTTGGGTTCTGGAGGCAAATTCATTTCATATAAAGACTGTTGTTGCTTTAAGCTTTTTCATGCCGCTGTTGCTGGGCGCAAGCGGAAATGCCGGTACGCAGGCTTCAACAGTTGTTGTCAGAGAGCTGGCAACCGGGAACATTAAGATCGAGGACCTTTTTCAAGTTGTTAAGAAAGAGGTCAGTGTGGGGGTTATTGTCGGAACGATCATGGCTATTGTTGTTGCCTTGCGGGCTTTGTGGCTTGACGAGAATCCGAAAGTGGGTATAACCGTTGGTTTGGCGATGATCATGACCGTAACTCTGGCGACAACGCTGGGAGCTTTCTTGCCGATCTTGTTTAAGAAATTAAAATTTGATCCTGCTGTTATGTCTGGACCATTCATTACTAGCATCATTGATGTTGTTTCACTGCTCATTTACTTCCGCATCGCAACCCTGATCTTCGGGTAAATTAGGGACGTGTGCTTTAGGGACGTGTGCTTTTGCACACGTCCCTAAAGCACACGTCCCTAATGAGGGGGTAATTCGGGATAAAATCTTGACAGTGTGGGATGGTTGTGTTAAAAAAAGTTTAAGATGGAAAATTTGATTAAAGAGGATATTATGTGTAACCGAGGGATTGAGGAACCTTTAAATATCGTGTGGGCGTTCTATTGAGCGCCTAATAAGGAAAACTATCAAAATTGAAGAATAAAAGGAGAACACAAAGGACCTAAAGCAGCGACGAGGCCCTTTTTTTTGTGCGCACAATGGGAAAAACGGTTGGCATAACATATGATTTAAAAAACGACTGGCAGCGCGCCGGCAATGACCCCGGCGATATCAACGCCGAGTTCGACAAGCCCGAAACGGTCGATCGCGTCGTCGCGGCCCTGACGCGCGGTGGCCACACGGTCAAGCGTATCGGCAACGTCCACTGCCTGCTGGCGCAAGTCAATAATCTCGACGTGGATATTATCTTTAACATGTGCGAGGGGCTTAGCGGCCGCAATCGCGAGTCGCAAGTCCCGATGGTTCTCGAGATGCACGGCATCCCGTACGTCGGCGCTGACGCGCTGACGCTGGGGATGACGCTTGATAAGGTTATGGCCAAGAAACTTTTCCTCGCCGAGGGCATCCCGACGCCGCGCTTCTTCGAGCTGCACCAAGGTGACGACAGTGCAGCGCGCAACACGCTCGGCTTTCCCTTAATGGTCAAGACGCGCCACGAGGGCTCGTCGAAGGGCATCAGCCGCCAGTCGCGCGTCGAAGGCTCCGGCGCGCTCGCGCGCCAGGCCGCCATGATCAACGACGCGTATGCCCAGCCGGCGCTTGTCGAAGAGTTTATCAAAGGAACCGAGTTCACCGTCGCGGTCCTCGGCAACGACGCGCCGCAGGCGATGCCGGTCGTCCAGGTGAGCATCGACGGCAACATGGACCTCGGCGACGACTTCTACACGCACGACCGTATCGCGTCGGCCAGCCTGCAGTACGTCTGCCCCGCGCCGATCCCCGACGATCTGACCGCGTGCATTCAGGCCCTCGCCGTGCGCGTCTATATATGTGTTGGCTGCCGCGACTTCGGGCGCGTCGATTTCCGCGTCGATGAGGCCGGCAACCCCTACGTCCTTGAGATCAACCCGCTGCCGAGCCTAGATGTCCAGGACGTCTTTAACATTTTCCCGAACACGTTCGGGTCGAATTACGACGAGATTGTCAACAAGGTCGTCGATCTTGCGCTCGCGCGCTATAACATCGTCGACGAAGGGTCATTAGGCGCGTCGGTTTCACTGACGAAAATGCTCGAGGGGGCCAAGCGATGAATCCTCTTAACGCGCTCAACGGAAAAGACAAAGCGCTCGCCGGCAATGGGAAGAAGGCCGGATTGACGCCGCAGGAAAATAGGGTCTTTAAGTTTTTCGACGCGGCGCCGCTTGATTGGGAAGACTGGTGCTGGCAGATTCGCCACCGCGTGACGACGCGCGACGTTTTAGGCAAGTTGATCAAGCTGACACCTCAGGAGGAACGGGGCATCGACGGTTGCGGCGGCAAGCGAACGATGTCGGTCTCGCCGTATTTCGCGAGCCTTATGGACCCCGACGACGCGGCCTGTCCGATCCGCCTGCAATGCGTCCCGCGCGATCATGAATTCGCGCGGTCGCCCGAGGAGATGACCGACCCCTGCGCGGAAGACCAACATTCGCCGGTGCACGGGCTCGTCCACCGGTATCCCGACCGCGCGCTGTTTCTCGTCAACGAAATGTGCGCGACATACTGCCGTTACTGCACGCGCTCGCGCATGGTCGGCGAGGGCCGCCGCACGCTTAGCCGTGAGACTTACGAGGCCGCCTTCGATTATATTCGCGCGCACAAAGAGATCCGCGACGTGCTGATCTCCGGTGGTGACCCTCTGATGCTGGGCGACCGCATGCTTGAATACATTATCAAGACGGTCAAGGCGATCCCTCACGTCGAGTTCGTGCGTATCGGCACGCGCGTTCCCGTCGTCCTGCCGCAGCGCGTGACCTCCGAGCTCGTCGGCATGCTCAAGAAATACAGCCCGCTGTGGATGAGCATTCACTTCAATCATTCCAAAGAGATCACCAAGCGCGTGAAGTTTGCCTGCGACCTTCTTGCCGATAGCGGCATTCCTTTAGGCAGTCAAACGGTCTTGCTTAAAGGGGTCAACGACACGCCAGAAGTGATGAAAAAACTCATGCACGATCTCCTGAAGATCCGCGTGCGCCCGTATTATATTTACCAGTGCGATCCTATCCATGGGTCGAAACATTTTCGCACGCCCGTTTCCGTCGGTATCCGTATTATGGAGAAGTTGCGCGGGCACACCAGCGGCTACGCGGTTCCCACGTTTGTGATCGACGCCCCCGGCGGCGGGGGAAAAGTGCCGGTCGGGCCCGACTATGTCGTTTCCCGCGAAGACGGCAAATGCCTTCTACGCAATTATGCCGGAGCGACGTTCACTTATCACGATCCTGCAGATATACTCTATTAGGTCATAAATTGGGCATTATTGGGTTCGGAAAGTCTTAATTTGTGACCTAATAGAGTATATATAAAATCAATTTTCTGGTTATGCTCCGAGGAGGGACCTTAGGGTCGTTCTGGCCGTTTCCATGATACCCTTTGATTTGGTGCGGAGAAGGTCGTATTCATTGCTGAATGCGGTGTATTGTTCTTCGAATTCTTTATCGCTGAGACCATCTTTCTTTTTTGGCTCCCTGATCTCCCGCCATAATAAGGAAAGCATTCTTTCAATTCTCTCGATCTGGTCGATACACGACCTGTAATCCCTGAAAGACTTATTGTCGGACAAGCTGCCTAAAGGAGATATGGATATATTATATTTCCATTTTTTTTCGTTATAGTCCCAGGACTTGATGAGAAAGTTTAGCGTCTGTTCATAAGCGAAATTCCTGTTATTGATCAAAAGCTCGCGCAGAACGGAGGTCTTGATATTAAGGAATTCGGACCTCGGCCTGTGAAGAGGCAGGGACCGGATGCTGTGGGAGATCTCGGGGAACCAATTGGCGACGAGGGAATAGGTGCCGTAAGTGTCGACGAGGCTTTTCGCGCTGTACTTGTCGCCTGTTCCGAAATCGCCGATGGCAATATCTGAACTGGTTATTTCGATGAAGCGCCCTAGATTGTCGTAGAAGTCGACATCATCATTGACGTAATCCATGTCGCCCGGGATTTGGACGACCCTCTCGGTCTTGGGATAATTGTCGAGCACGTGGCCCCAGCCGGCGAGCCATGTCTGGCATGTATCGACAGACCAGGTTTGGACAACCTCAAGGGTCTTGTACCGTTCGTCCTTGATAAAGGAAGCGGCATCGCCTCTTATGACCGTCGTTCTGGGCAGGACAACGATCGGCTTGGGGTCGATCTCCTTGCACCGCTCGACGGTCCACCAGAAATACCATTCGCATTGTTTATTATTCTCGTATCCCTGATACGGGAAAATAATAATCGGCTTTGAATTGATAGTTTTATGATCAGGCTGTTTTGTCATGTCTTTCTTACGCTTTGCCGCGGCGCTCCTCTAATTGCCTGCGAACTTCGTGAGCCTTTTCTTCTGAATCGTCAATTGTCATGATAATAAAAATCGCAATGACCGATGTAACGATCGGGA
>DAOWBD010000159.1 GCA_030634235.1 Candidatus Omnitrophota bacterium
CTGAGTGTTTCTTTTATGTTTCCAGAAAACGGGAACGATGTCATTAGACATTAATTCTATCGAACCGCCGTATACCGAACGGTACGTACGGTGGTGTGAGAGGACGGTAGCCGAATTAATCGGCTACCTCCTACTCGCTTTAGTGTTTATAGACAGCCCTATACGCTGCAACTTTTACTATATCTTCCTTAAATGGGAGGGTAGGATCCTGAGGGCCTGGCGGTACTTGCTGATGGTTCGCCGGGCGATGGTTGTACCTTTATTTCTGAAGTACCCCTGGATATCCTGATCCGAGAGGGGCGAGGCTTTTTCTTCCGAATTGACCAATTCTTTTATTGCTTCCTTAATACTTCGTGAAGCGACGGCGTCGCTTCCGGTTCCGGAAACGCCCTGCGAGAAAAAGAACTTCAGCGGGAACGTTCCCTGGGGCGTGTCCATGTACTTGTTGCTGATTGCGCGGCTGATCGTTGATTCATTGCGATCGATTGTCTGCGCGATATCCTTAAGCGTCATCGGGACAAGGTGCTGATGTCCGCTGTCGAAGAAATCCCTTTGCTTCTCTAATATATGCTCGGAAATCCGAGTAATGGTGCTGCCGCGCTGCTCGATGCTCTTGATAAAAAAGAGCGCGTTCTTGAGCTTCTCGCGGATGAATTCCCTTTCCTCTGACTTCAAATTATTTTCTCGCAGCATTCTGTGATATTGGCTGTTGACGCGAAGCGGCGGGATCCCGTCTTTATTGATCTCAATATGGTATTCGTTGTTCTCATCTTTTTTGATGAGGATGTCAGGCTTGATGTACAGGCTTGTTTTGATCGGACGGTAATTGCGTGCCGGCTTCGGCTCAAAGAGCGCGATCAGGCGTGCCGCTTTCTTGACGGATTCAAGATGGACGTTTATTTTCCTGGCGATCTTCTGGAATTTCTTGCGTCCGAGTTCCTCTAAATAGCCCTCAACGATCTTTTGGACGACCTCGCTGCTGCCGTTGCAGCCGAGTTTGACCTGGGCGAGCAGGCATTCTTTTAAGTCGCGCGAAGCGATGCCGACCGGTTCAAAATTCTGGACAATAGTCAAAATGTAGTTCACGCGCAAAAGGTCATCAATTCCAAGGACTTGGGCGATTTCCTCGCAGGTTGCGGTCAAATAGCCATCTTCATTGAGGCTTCCGATGATCATTTCCCCGATCCTGATATCTAACGGGTCCGACAACTCGATCCTAAGCTGCTGGAGGAGTTCATCTTCGAGGCATGTTTCCATCCGGATAGGGCGGTCCTCAAGGATCTCATCATCAGGAGAATTATTAGAGAAGGGCAGGTTCCCGGATTGCCTGGAATAAGCGAGCATTTTGAGCATTTCATCGGCGGTTTGGTTTTGGACTGATTTAAGCTTTTCCTCGTCAATCTCAAGAAGCGGATTGTTCTGAAGTTCCTGGTCTATAGAGAGATTCAGCTCTGTTAAAGGAAGCAGAAGCATTTCGATCGATTTCTGCATTGCCGGAGCGAGAAGTTGTTTTTGGATTTGGTTGGTGGATGTACTGATTTTCATACGTGCAAGAAGTATATTATATTTTTTAGATTTGGCAAATTATTTTTATTTTTCTCGTTTTTTTTTGACATCCCGCAAAGAATATGTTTTATAGACGGAAAACGAACTTTTTTTAATTAGCCAAGCTATGAAATAATAGGACTTGATATGATTAAAAAGGACAACATAGGATAAACCGTTGCAGTTATATAATTTCCGACAATGTCCGGGTCTGTCTAGGACAATGATGTTCACATCTTTAAACATGTGGTCATGATATCCCGGTCCGTATAAATATCAGCCATTTCTAGAGAATCCCGTAAACAGTTGAAATATAACGATTTGTGCCTACAAGGAAATATTTCTACATCCCATCCCGAGCCTGGCATGGTTATTGCTCTTAAGTCCCTAACAACGCTTTTAATGGGGGACCATTATTTATAAACATGTTTAGAGGAAAGTAAACAAACGTAAGGAGGGTGAAAGTGAAATCACGTTTTACAATAACAGAGGTAGCCGAGAAACTAGGCGTGAGTTCTAAGACCTTGGCCCGTTGGGAGAAGGTCGGCAAGATTCGCAAGCCGAAGCGCGACTGGAGAGGCTGGCGCGTCTATGATGAGACGGACGTCAATCAAATTCAGGAATTTCACGAAGCCGTTTTTGACGCTTAAATTCTACAGTATCCATTTAATAAAAGGAGAAAGGCTATGAACAAAATGCCTAGATATATTGTTGTAAGCGTAGGGATCGTCGCTTGGCTGTTTATCGTAACAGCTACGGTTGTCCATGCCCAGAATCAGGGCGCGATTGCTCCGGGAAATCCCGCCGCGGTCGCTTCAGCGCAAACAGCGGATTCGTTTGCTGATGTGATCCTGACCAATTCTGATCCGGTACAGGAATATTCCACGAAGACTACGATTGACGGGATCCCTGAGTTCATCATGGAGTCCAGTTACTATACTTTAGGGAAGGAAGACATCATCGAGATCAATGTCCTGCGCCATCCGGAAGTTAGCGGGCAGTTCCTTATCACCAACGAAGGAAAGATCCAGTACGAGTTTATCGGGGACGTGAATGTTGAAGGTTTAAGGAAGGATGATGTGAAGGACCTTCTTGAGAAGCTTTTGGCGGAGTACATCATTTCACCGGACGTGACGGTTAAGATTGTAGGCTATAACAGCAAGATCGTTTATGTTGTCGGAGAGGTTGGA
>DAOWBD010000090.1 GCA_030634235.1 Candidatus Omnitrophota bacterium
CCGTGACGATATCCATAAGACGCGTCCGGTCATTGTTATATTCTGTGCAGATTTCCTTTATAGTTTTCTGTAATACATCACTCATCTGATCTACCTTTGTTTATTTGGATTAAAAGGCTCATTAAGTCGTTCTATGGAAGGGTACTAAATAGCACTATATCGTGAATTTTGGAACTATTACAATATAACATTTTCCCTTTTTATTGCAAGAAAATCTTTTTAAAAATCACCCTTTGCAATACCCTAATTCACGGAATATCAGACGGTATAGCTGTATCCGGAAATATAATTTTCAAGCACTCCGATGGTGAATTTCTGCTCGCAGATGATCTTATTGACCACATCTCCGATGCTGATCACACCGATCAGTTGATCCGCTTCCATGACCGGCAAATGACGGATGCGCTTATTGGTGAACAAGGCCATGCATTCTTCAATGTTCGTGTCCGGCGTGACGAAACAGACCTCATTCGTCATGACCTCTTCCACCCTTGTTTCCTTCGAAGACTTTCCCAGCAGAAAGATCTTACGGCTGTAATCTCTTTCCGAGAAAATCCCGACCAATTTTCCGTCTTCCAGGACTAAAAGCGCGCCGACATTCTTCTCAGCCAGGACCTTTAAAGCGTCAGAAACCGTCTTCTCCGGCTGGATCGACCAAACATCTCGCCCCTTTAGATTTAGTAGCTCGCGCACAGTTGAAGATATTGTTCCCATAGTCTTTAGCCCTCCCTCAATATGCCCTACTGCTATTATCTATAGAACCTACTCCTTGATAAAACGGGCCTGCGTGCCTATGCTTTCTGTTTGCTTAATCCTAAGCCAGTCCAGCCATTGCTCCATCCCCGCTCCTGTATGCGACGAGAACTCGATCAACTGGACATTGGCATTAAGCTTGCTTAAGTCATCTCTGACCCGTTGTAAATCAAAATCAAGCGCGTCGATCAGGTCGATCTTTGTCAGCAATACGAGATCGGCGACCCGGAAGATCGTCGGGTATTTCGCAACCTTGTCATCCCCTTCGGGAATGCTTAAAAGAACGACTTTGACATTCTCCCCCAGGTCAAATTCCCCGGGACAAACCAGATTCCCTACATTCTCTATGAACAAAAAATCAGCTTCTTTAAAATTCAAATCACCAAGACTTTCGGCAATTTGATTAGCATAGAGATGGCAGCTTAATCCGGTATTGATCTGGGTTACCTGATAAGCCTTATCGCTCAGCCTGTCAGCATCCCGTGTCGTCTGCAGATCGCCAACAATAACAATAGATTGACTATCCGGATTAAGCGCGGGAATCGTCTTCTCTAAGAGCGTCGTCTTCCCGCTTCCCGGCGAGCTGATCAGATTGATGGCCAGCGTCTGACTTTCCTTGAACGTCTGCCGATTTTTATTAGCGACAATATCATTAGCCTGTAAAACATTCTTGACAACATTCACCTTCATCTTCGTCCTCTTTTCTATTTATGACTCAGCCTCACAGCTGACAGTTTTTAGTATGATCTGATTTCCTTCAAGAACTTCGACATCAGCGACCCGGCATTCCGGGCATAAAAAATTATCCGGCTCCGGTTCGAATTCTAAAGTGCATTGATTGCACCGGGCCTTAGCCGGAATATCCCGAATCGAAAGAAGCGCGCCCTGCGCGAGCGTTTGGTCCGTCGCCTCCGCAAATGCCATCTGCATCATCTCAGGGATCACCTGCCTTAAGGCCCCCGCTTCAAGCTCAACTTCATCGACGCGGGGCCATCGATTTTCTTCCGCGATCGCCACGATCTGCTCGACTAACTGCATCGCGATAGATAATTCGTGCACAAACGGCTCCTTTACCTTTAGATCTATTTCTGAATATCACAGAACAGAGCTAAGAATTCGATCGATAGGTCAATATTTTTAACAGTCACCCCTTCGGGAACATTGACTGACGTCGGTGAGAAATTGACGATCCCCTTCACCCCGCAGGAAGCAATGATATCCGCGATCCCCTGGCTTTTCTCCTCGGGAGTCGCGATCACGCCGATCTCGGCGCGGCTCTTCGGGATAATTTTTGTGGCATCCGCGATGGAATAGATCTTCACGCCGTTAACGACTTTTCCGATCTTCTTGGGGTCATTATCAAACGCATTGACGAATTTGATCTTGGCCGAATGGAACTCAGGGTACTTCATGATCGCCATCCCTAAATTCCCAACGCCGAATAACGAAACATGGACCGTATTCTGAAGAACAAGTTCTTCCAGCGCCTCTTTTAACTTCTTGGTCTGATAACCGACCCGCGGCTTGCCGACTTTCTTAAAATTAGAGATATCTTTACGGATCTGGACATCGGTAAACCCGGTGATCTGGGATAATACCTTAGAAGAGACATAGTCTCGTTTCTCTTTTTTGATGAGATTTTCAAGCGTCCGGACATAAAGAAGGGCCCGGGGGATCGTTTTTGGGGAGACTTTTTTCACAATGTGTAAAAATTAAGCTTAATCTTAGTGTTAGAAGCACTTTCGACCCAGTTAGAATATTCTATCACACCCTATTGTTTATGGGATAAAAATTAATTTTGCAAGAGTTTATCATCCCTTTTTAAAAAGAGATCGGATAATGTTCGTTATTTAAGTGAATTGAAAGGATTTTTAATACAAAGACCAGAGCTTGCAGCTATACTCTAATTAGGTCATAAATTGGGCATTATTGGGTTCGGAAAGTCTTACTTTGTGACCTAATAGAGTATACCTGTTCATAACGGATTATTATAAAATTCCATGAACCGGTCGAATCCGGGGCCTTCCTTCTCTATGATCTGGACACCGATCGTGTACTTCTTGTTATTGTCGTTCTTTTTTACCCAAACGACCTTCACGGTGATGATCACTTCATCCATCGTGTCCAGGGCAACGGCCAATTGGATCTCTTGGCCCACCCTTAGTTTGCTGTCGGAAGCAAGACAAAAACCTCCCGACGACACGTTAGAGATCTTTGCTTCCCGCTCGGGCCGGGGATCATCCCCGATACCGTACGAAGCGGCTAACTCAATGGGAGAACGTTTCTCTATTCTTTTATCAACCATAGCAATCTCTCTAACACCTCTTCTTTTTCTTATCAGACTTAAATAGTCCTGCAACATGGTTTCGGAGAATACCGACTATGCAGATCAAAATAGCAAGACTTAGGCAAAGAAATTTCCATTGATCCGGAAGAAACCATGATACCAGGATAATCGTTCCGACGGTAAGGCCGAATTTTGGGATCCTCCACCAGTTACCCGGATCGGTGATCAGAACAATGTCGATCACATACAGAAGTAACATTATGATCGCAGGTATCGGACCGAACAAAAACTTAAGTATTTTGTTCTCCATGGCCCTCTCAATAATGGGCCGATGGTCCATCAGAACTTTATTGAATTCTTTTATGAAAATATACGAGACCAAACGCTCGCAACGGGCTGCATCCCACAAACCTTCATCCCCTAACTCTTTACAGGAAGAAGAAAGCTGTTTTGATATCTTTTTCAGTCCTGTCTGCAGGCAGTCATAATACTTCGCATTATCTTTCTCATTGATCCCTTTACACTTCTCAATAAACTCCCCGCTGGCGTTCTTTAACCACCCGTCGCCCTCTTCAGCGGCGATCTTCGCGAATTGTTCCGCCATGCAAACCGTTTCGCGATTTTCGTCGGTCACGGCATCCTTCCAATACTCGGTATAAACAATGGCATTATCCGATTGGTCACAGCGGTGTTCTGCTTGTTCAATCCGCCATTGATTGGTCACACTGAGTTCAGCCACCGCAACACCCGCAACGAACAGGCAGAAGACAGACAGGAAGAATATGTGAAGCCTTTTGGATCTCATAACTTGTCCTCGTCGACAATTCATTCGCCGTAAACATCAACACCCAGCTAAGGATAGCTGGGTGTTGATAAAAGACCAACTATACTCTATTAGGTCACAAACTAGGCATTATTAAGTTCAAAAAGTCTCACTTTGTGACCTAATAGAGTATACCAAGAGTCAGACTTTATGCCTCGTCATCATACTTGGATTTAAGCGACTCAACGATACTCGCATCAGCCAGGGTCGTGACATCACCCAAAGCGCGTCCTTCACCGATATCACGCAGGAGCCGGCGCATGATCTTACCGCTTCGCGTCTTAGGCAGTTCGACGGTAAAAATGATCTTCGACGGCCGAGCGATCGCGCCAATTTTACTAGCCACATGCTTCTTTAATGTATCTTCCAATTCCTTGCTGGGCTCATTACCTTCCTTTAAGATAACAAAAGCGGCAACAGCCGTTCCCTTGACATCATCCTTGATACCGACGACCGCCGCCTCGGCAACACTCTGATGATCGACGAGAGCACTTTCAACTTCCATCGTTCCAATATTGTGTCCAGCGACCAGCATAACGTCGTCGACACGGCCCAGGAGCCAGAAGAACCCGTCGGGGTCAATCCTCGCTCCGTCGCCGGGAAAGTAAGCGTCTTTCCACTTGCTCCAGTACGTATCTTTGTAGCGTTGCTCATCGCCCCACACGCCGCGCAGCATCGACGGCCACGGGCTCTTGATCGACAGAAACCCGCCGCCCTGTGTGACAACATTGCCTTCGGCCGAAAGCACCGTCGCGTCGATGCCGGGAAGCGGCCGCGTCGCGGAACCGGGTTTCGACGATGTCACACCGGGAATTCCGGAGATCATGATGGCCCCCGTTTCGGTCTGCCACCATGTATCAATGATCGGGCACTTTTCATTTCCGATCACCTCGTGATACCAGATCCACGCTTCCGGA
>DAOWBD010000056.1 GCA_030634235.1 Candidatus Omnitrophota bacterium
AAATCCGCGGCTGTAATTATAATTCTCATGTTTAAAAACAAAACTATTAGGGAAATTGACGATGCGTCCGGTGCTCTGGTCAGCGTCAACCCAATTTCCGATCTCCAGGATCGACGTCTGAAAAATGCGAATGTCGATAACATCCCCTTTAATATCGTTAATCTCAATACGGTCGCCCGTCTCAAAGGGATGTCTTAACAATATCAGAAACCACCCGGCAACACACAAAATAACCTCCTGCAGGGCCAAAGCCAAACCGGCACCGGCAACCCCCAGAAAAATCGTGATTGAATTGATATTTTGTATCCAAATGAAAAAGATGACAATGCATAAGATAATGCTGACAACATAAGCGACGTTTTTACGGACAGTATGCCTGGTCTTGATATCCCGGACGCGCTTGTTGATAATTCCAATGAACCCGAACATCAGCAAATACCCGACAAGAATAATAAAAACCGTCTCCACGACCTTTTTCGTAAGAAGGCTGCTGTCTAACAGGCCGTTGACCGTCAGAGCCTGCCGCAATACCGGACCTGTCGAGGATGGTCCCGAAGGAACAGCTGGCTGCTGGGCAAGGGCCATCGAAGAGACACATCCGAGAATCAATACGGCCAATACAACGGTCCAAATAAATGAATAGCGTTTGTTCACATTAAGCTCCTTATTGAGGGCTTTCTTCAGAGATATGTATTTTATCAAATATACGGAACAAAGGGGGAAAAATAAAAATTTTTGTAAACCCAAACTGACCCCGGGGGTCAGTTTGGATTCAGTAAACTGACCCCCGGGGTCAGTTTACGGTTAGCCCTTTTTGCGCATGGAAAGCGCGATGCGCTGGCGTTTGAGATCGACCTCAAGGACCCTAACCATAACCTTCTGATGCACCTTCACGACTTCATGAGGATCTTTAATATAGCGGTCGGAAAGCTGGCTGATATGGATCAGTCCATCCTGATGCACGCCGACGTCGACAAACGCGCCGAAGGCCGTCACGTTCGTGATCACCCCGGGCAGCGTCAAGCCTACGCTTAGGTCATCAACGGTCTCGATACCGTCTTTGAAACTGAAAAGCTCAAAGGCGGGACGCGGGTCCCTCCCCGGCTTTGCGAGTTCATTCGCAATATCCGTCAGCGTCGGCAGGCCGATCATCTCGGTCACATATTTTTTAAGATCGATCTTTTTGCGCAACTGTTCCTTTAATATGATATCTTCGACGGAACAGCCCAGGTCTTTTGCCATTTTTCTGACGATCGGATAGCTTTCCGGATGGACAGCGCTCGCATCAAGCAGGTTCTCCCCATCGAAAACACGCAAAAAGCCGGCGGCCTGCTCGAAGGCCTTAGCCCCGAGGCCCGGTACCTCGCGGATCTGCTCGCGGGAAACAAAGGCCCCAGTACTTTGCCTGAAATCAATGATGGCCTGCGCGCGCGCCGGCCCCAGCCCGGAGACGTAGGTCAACAACTGTTTGCTCGCTGTATTCACCTCGACGCCAACCTGGTTCACGCAGCTGATCACAACGTCGTCGAGATCTTTCTTCAATAGATTTTGATCAACATCGTGCTGGTACTGTCCGACACCGATCGACTTGGGGTCGATCTTGACAAGCTCGGCGAGCGGGTCCATGAGCCTTCGCCCAATCGACACCGCGCCGCGGACCGTCACGTCGTAGTCCGGAAACTCCTCGCGCGCGACATCCGACGCTGAATAGATCGACGCGCCGCTTTCATTAACGACCATCGTTTGGATCTCTTTCGGCAAACCGATGTTGCGGATAAAAAGTTCCGTCTCGCGGCCGGCGGTCCCGTTGCCGATCGCGATAACCTTCGTCGCGTATTTCTCGCACAGCCTCTTGATGGTGGCCACGGCCTCTTCACGCGCGCCCTCGGACTGGCTCAGATAGATCGTATCATTGATCAGAAGCTTTCCCTGACTATCAAGACAAACAACTTTGCACCCGGTACGTATCCCGGGATCGATCGCCATGACGCTGACCTGCCCTAACGGCGGCGCCATCAACAGCTCGCGCAAATTACTGTCGAAGATCGCAATCGCGTCCTTATCCGCCTTCTTCTTGAGTTCCAGCCGGATCTCCGTCTCAAGCGACAGCGACAGCAGACGCTTGTAGCTATCGTGAACCGCCGTCTGCACCTGACGGGAATCAGCATTCCTCGACTTAACAAAGAATTCCTCGAGGATCGCGATCGCGAGCTCCTCCGGCGGCAAAATGCGCATCATAAGGAACTTTTCTTTCTCCCCACGACGGACGGCGAGGATGCGGTGCGACGGCGCGTTACGCGCCAACTCTTCCCACTGGAAATAATCTTTAAATTTGCTCCCCTCTTCCTCCCGGCCGCGGATCACCTTCGAGGTGATGATCGCTTTTTCATTGAACAACTGGCGCAATTGCGCGCGGACCTTCGCGTTCTCATTGACCCACTCGGCGATGATATCACGCGCGCCGGCGAGCGCTTGCTCGGTCGATTCCACTTTCTTCTCGGCATTGACGAATTGCACCGCCTCGGCCTCGGGGTCGATGCCCGTCTGCTCGAAGATCATTTTGGCCAGCGGCTCGAGGCCCTTTTCCTTGGCGACGGTCGCCTTCGTCCGGCGCTTCGGCCGGTACGGCAGGTAAATGTCCTCGAGGACCGCCATCGTCTCCGCGGCTAAAATCTTTTCCTGCAATTTGTCGGTCAGCTTACCCTGTTCTTTAATGGAATGAAGGACGGTCGCGCGCCGCTTGTCGAGTTCTCTTAACTGGCCCACCCGGTCGCGGATGTTGGTGATCTGAACCTCATCGAGATTTCCGGTGACCTCTTTGCGGTAGCGGGAGATAAACGGAACAGTCGCCCCATCGTCAAGCAAACGGATTGTATCGGTCACCTGCTCGCAATGCAGTGTTAGTTCTTCAGCTATCTTGGAGTCGTAATTCCTACTCATAGATTGTTATTATACCGACAATACCTCTTTGCGCACTTGTTTTTTTACAAAAAAGGGACGGGTGCTAAAGCACCCGTCCCTTTTTTAACAGGAAAAAATTAAGGATTATCGATCTTCTGCCACGAGACAATCCTGAGGATATTCGCGGCATCTCCGCCGACCATTCCGGGAGGAAGATTGTTCGCCGCTTCCGGAACTTGAAAAACGCTCGGCACTTGACTCGCTATATTAAATTCGTTGGCTACAATCGTTCCAACCAGATTGGTTTGCATGTTCGTTATCACTTCCCCTTCCGCATAAAACAATCCCATGATATCTCTATCGGCGGCGTTTCCAAGGGCTATATTATTGGGCGTCATAATTCCCAATATGTTATCCGGAAAAGTAGTCTCCACGCCAGCCGGTGCGGGCGTCACAACATTGGCATCGATCTCAACGCTACCCGTAACAAGGATTGAACCTGTCCCTGTATAAGTGATATCTCCACCTACTTGAGGACCTGATATGGACAGATCATTGTCTTCATCGACATAAATTATTCCTTGAATAACCATCGTTCCGGCGCCGTCCATTGTAATACAATTCGTCGCGCAGTCTCCATACGTAAAAATAGAAGAGGCCGTTACGGCGGATAGCTCCGTTGTCAGCACTAATGCATTATCCTCGAAATATTCATAATAATCCTGGATGGGATTATCAGGATAAGGATCGTCTAAGCTCGGAAAAACAACAGCATCGCCAAGGTCATAGGCTTGATCAGTACCGTTATCCGAATAGACATTAGAGGCCCCTTGATTACCGCTATACCCATCAGTGATATAAACCGCATCAACCGTTTCCTTTTCGTCATCGCCGGGATTATCCGGTTCGCCTAATGTCGAACTGCCGCTTAACCCAACATTCCCATGTTTAACCCGAAGCTCGGCATTTAAGGTCTCAACGTCTTCGCCATTAACTGTAGTTCTCGGAAGCACGGGGATTCTTGCTTCCAGCGCAGCGTCGAGAATTTCGTAATTATTCCTGACAAGCTCAGCGGTCCCGCCAAGATCTATGGCGGTATCCCCCGGACCAAGCTCATCTAATACCCCATTATCATTTGCATCTTCCCCGGAATCTAAAACACCATTTCCATTTTTATCTTCACTTCCCAATACATGGACTGACCCGCTAACATTGACATTTCCATTGACCCATCTTCCCGATTGACCTGCCCCGCCAAAAATGGCATTATCCCACGGAGAAAGAGAAACGATTGTCGCGTAAACAAGTATCGTTTGGCTGATGCTACCAATTGTTCCCGTTGATCGGATCCAAATATCATCAGTTCCGGTGACATTCATTAAACTTACCGAATAAGAACCGTCATTTAAGCCTGTGCTAACATAGGGCAAAAGAACAAAATGAGGATCTAATAACCCATCTGAATCTGTATCTTCACCGGCATCTAATATATCATCGTCATCTAAATCTTCTTCATCACCGTGGTAGGCAAAAACCAGTCCGTTTATGTTACCGTCAGTCCAGTCTTGACTATTCGCAAAATCCTCCTTGAGATCATAAATGGCCCGCTCAATACCCGCTTCGGCTATATAAAAAGCTTGTGTCGTTTTCCTCTGAACTTCAGAAATCCTGCTTTCATTAGAACTCAGAACGAGAAAAGCTGCTCCAAGAATCAACAAGACCATGGTCAACATATATGTGGTCAGCAAGACGCTTCCCCTATTATCCTCAAGCTTTGTTAGAAGTATTTTCCAATTTTTCGTAAACATAAGATTAGTTCCTCAGTTGGACTTTATAACTTACACCTAAATTGATTGTACGTCCGTCAGCCGTAACTTTTTGCGCACTCAGTTCAACCTCAATAATGTCTGGGGCTGTAAATAAACGACGAATTCTCAACGTTTCAATATCTTGCGCAATCACTGTATGAGTTGATCCAACTACTTTTTGAAAACGCGCCCCAGCATCTAATTTCCCATTACCGTTGATATCTTCGCCGGAACCTAAAACGTCATCTCCATCAGCATCTTCCGGAACATCTAATACCCCATTACTGTTGATATCTTCACCAGCATCTAAATTACTATCTCCATCAAGATCTTCTCCAGCAACAAACTGTGTTATATCTGTTTCCCACACGACCGCCCCATCAATAACATCTGACACTGCTTGAAACGTAATGGTCGTGTACCAGGCATACGCGGGATCATCATCGGGATCAGGATAGGTAACAGAATCAACTTCAGGATTGATAGGAACATTTGTAATGGCCGCCGAACCCGTCTGTCTCAAATCGTCCTTCATCCGATCCACAGCCTTGCGCAACTCCTGCCCCAACTCCGCCCTAACGCTATTCGTCTGCCAGGAAGATTGTCCAACAAGCAAGGTCGTATGGATAGCCGCCATAAGAATAGCAAAAATCAGGACCGTGACCATGACTTCGACAAGGGTGAACCCCTCACGATATCTTAAACGGCCTATTGTTCCATTAATTCTACTTTCGATCCGTAGCACAATTTTCTCCAAAATTGTTTTTTCTTGAAAATATTACTGTCTTTGAGCGATTTTGGTTATCAAAGTTGCGATCGATGCTAAATCTCCATCAGCATCCACCGTTTCCCCCGCATCAAGAACACCATCTAGATTAAGATCTCCCCCAATAACACGGCCGCCTTGATTCTGCCAGCTAGCAACAATTTTAATTTCAAGAAGTTTAGGATTACCTGCATCGATATAAATTACGCCTTTACCGGTTAGTTGACTTAAATCAAAGGTATCCCCTACCGCACCCCCGGAAACATAATCCGTTGCAATTGAAGCATAATCATAATTGCGAATCTCTTCCATTTTTCCCTGCAAGTCAATCATAGCGGCTGTTTTATTTAGAGCTATCTCATTCATAGTCGAACATTGAAGGAAAACCCGGATCAAACCGGATAAAGTGAACGCCAGTATAAAGACAGCCAACATAAGTTCTACTAAAGTGAATCCCGCTTTTTTTTGAAATGTTTTTTTCACGCTTTGTACTCCTATGATAATCAATATAGCTATTACTTTACGTCATTATACCCGATTTAAAACGCCTGATAAAAGGGAATATTAAATATTTCACCGTTACCATATGCAAACCCCAGGGTTTGCATAGACTTGTCATTCCCGAGAAACCTGCCTGCAGGCAGGGCGAGAGACCACAAAACACTGTCATTCCCGCGAACAGGCTGGGTCAAATAGCCATATTTTCGTGTCATTGCGAGTGAGCAATTTTTGTTTTTCAAAAATTGCATACGAAGCAATCTTCATTCTCGTCGAGATTGCCGCGTCGCTCCGCCTGCCTGCCGGCAGGCAGGCTCCGCAAATTATAGGCTCATTAAAAAAACCCATCCTCAACGAAGAAGATGGGTACACACCGATACCTTGTTTGATTCGGCAACTGGCTATCTGGTATTTTTTCCTTTAAGGTATGGAAGAAAAATACTAGACCCTATAGCTTTGCGTCCCCACCTTACGATGAGTTTGCCCTTCTCGTCAATCAATTTTGTCCACTTAAAGTGTAAAACATCTAGGGGGAAATAACAAATATTACTCGGTAGAGATAAAGATCTGTTTCGGAGGTTTTTCCGCAGGCGGAGGAATACTGGGATCCAATACAACAGCGCTGGCTGCCGGAACACCCGGAACCGGCGCAACAGTAGAACCGGTCGCAACGGCAACACCCGGAGGTTCTTCCTCTTTCTCCATAGGCTGGCCGTATTCGTCAAAATAAAATTCAGCAACAAGATCCCCTCTGCTATTATACGATTTCTTATAACCGATCGGCTCAGTAACAGTCATAAACCACTCGTACTTAAGTGCACCATCCCGGGAATACACCTTTCCAATACCCACCTCCTTTTCACTTCTGGAATCGCGAGCATTGGTGTAATCCTTTTCCATCCGCACGATCCCATCATGAAAATATTCTGTGTTCGTCATAAGTTTCCCGAACTGATAATAAGTATCTTCTCTTAACGCGCCATCTTTATAATATGTTTTCGCAGGACCATTTCTTTTCCCATTCCGATAATATTCCACTCCA
>DAOWBD010000190.1 GCA_030634235.1 Candidatus Omnitrophota bacterium
ATTGCAGTCACAAAAAAGGCCCGTTGATCATTCAAGGGGCTCTTATTTTGTAAACTCTCTAAGTTAATGATTAATCCATCTCAAAGAAGCCGAAATAACCGCGTTAGCGTATCTGCCTTTATCCTGGGGTTTACCTCCATTACCGGACAGGTCCTGCTTTTGCGGGAATTGATCACGGTCTTTTACGGCAATGAAATGGCCTATGCGGTTATTCTTGCCAGTTGGTTATTTTGGGTTGCTGTTGGAAGTTGTGCCGCCAGTTTTCTTAGTCATCGCATAAAGAACCCTGCTGACGCTGTCGGGCTCCTCCAGGGAGCCATTTATTTTATCCTTCCGGCGACGGTTATTGCTTCACGCCATATTAAACAGTTCATGCATGTTGAGACCGGCGAGATCATCGGGATCATCCCGATGGGCGTTTCTTCCTTTGTATTGCTGTCTCCTCTGACATTGTTTTTCGGGGCGCTGTTTGCCGCGATCTGTTTTTTTTCCGATCGGGATGAAGGGGAGGCGCGCAAGACTTACGCAATAGGGAACGTTTATTTCTGGGAGTCCGCCGGCGCGGCTGTCGGAGGATTAATCTTTTCCTTTCTTTTAGTCCGGACTCTTCCGGCGATGCATATTGCTTTTTTAATGGGCGCGGTCAATCTGGCGGCCGGGATCGTTCTTCATAAACGAAAAAGCTTTCTCTATATTAGTAAAATGATCCTCATTTTGGCGACGGTCATCATGCTTTTTTCCGGTTTGATCGACAGGATTGACCGCTGGACGCGCGCGCGACAGTGGGAAGGACTGGAAGTGATCGCGGTGACGGATTCGGTCTATGGGAACATTACGATAACCCGGACCGGCGAGGAATACAGCCTTTATCAAAACGGACTGTTCTCTTTTGCCACGCGCGATGAGCTTTCGAGCGAGGAGAGCGTTCATTTTCCGCTGCTTGAACATCCCCGGCCCCGTCGGGTCCTTTTGATCGGCAACGGCATGGGCGGGGGGTTAGAAGAGATATTAAAACATCCGGGCGTTCGAGTGGACTATGTGGAGTTGGACCCGAAGGTCGTCGATGTATCGGAGAAATATTTGCCAGCGAGATATAGTGAGCCTTTGAGGGATGAGCGCGTTGACATGATCCATACGGACGCGCGGTGGTTCGTCAAACAAACATCAGAGAAGTATGATGTGGTCATTGTCAACTTAGCCGACCCGTACACGGCCTTGATCAATCGGTATTATTCTCTTGAGTTCTTCCGGGAGGCTCGCAAGATTCTCAATCCAAAGGGGATCCTGGCCTTAAGCGTTTCCTCGTCGGAGAATTACCTCAATGAAGAGGCCCGGACATTCCTGCGATCGGTCAACACAACTCTAAAAAATGTTTTTGCCGACGTCCGGTCGATCCCCGGGGATACGAATGTCTTTCTGGCTTGTGTTTCGAAAGGGGTTTTAACCTATGACCATCAGGTTCTGACCGACCGATTAAAGGCGCGCGCGGTCGAGACCAAATATATTCGTGAATATTATCTGCCGTCGAAATTAAGTCCCGACAGGATCCGTTACATTGAAGATGTTCTAAGCGAGGAAGGAACTCTGAATACGGATACGCGGCCGGTCGCTTATTTGTATGACATTGTTCTCTGGTCGACGCATTTTAATACAACGTTTAAGAACATTGTCGCCAAGGCTCAGCATTTAAAATTTCATTATCTCTTGTTACTGCCGGCTTTTATTTTTCTG
>DAOWBD010000179.1 GCA_030634235.1 Candidatus Omnitrophota bacterium
ATAATATTAAGAATAATCATAATATTTAAGATAGAGTTCATTATATTACGAACAGAATGGCATTACAAGACCAAAGAAAACCATATATTTGAGGAAAACCGATCACATCTTTGGAAGGTTGTTAGGTATTAACGTTCGCCATATTTCTCATAAATACGGCGAATTTGAGGCAGGACCTTAAAAAAACAGTCAACAACATGGGGATCAAAATGATTGCCGCTCCCTTTTTTGATCTCTGCTAGCGCGTCATCCCCCGGCCAAGCTTCCTTGTAGGGGCGCTTGCTGGTCAGCGCATCGAACACATCACACAATCCGCATATGCGGCCGACTAATGGGATATCGCCCCCTTTAAGCCCCTTCGGATAACCGGTCCCATCCCATTTTTCATGATGGGTCATGGCGATCTCTTCACCCATTTTCAGGAACTTTGAAGTGCTTCCGAACAATAGCTCCGAACCGATCGTCGTATGCGTCTTCATGATCTCCTGTTCTTCGGGATTTAATTTCCCAGGCTTTTGCAAAATGCTGTCAGGAATACCGATCTTACCAATATCGTGCAGGGAGCTGGCCGTTGAAATGATCTCGCATTCTTCCGGGCCGAATCCGACAGCACTCGCAAGATGGTAAGTGTAAAGGCTCAGCCTCGCCGTATGGACGCCCGTTTCTGAGTCCCGATATTCTACTGCCCGGCTTAACCGATGGATCGTATCGATCTGAGATTGGTAGAGCTGTTCTGTCCTCTCCTGAACCCTCAGCTCTAACAGGCGATTCTGGTCACGTATCTGCTTATGCAACATGCGCACTTCAAGAAAATTGCGGATCCTCACCAGGACTTCAATGCTGTCGTAGGGTTTGACGAGAAAATCTTTGGCCCCCGCTTCTAAAGCCGAAAACTGGATCACCCTATTGCGCTCCTTGGAAATGACAAGGATCGGAAGATAATCTTCCTCTTCCGTTTCCTTTAACTGCTCCATAATCTTAAATCCTTCCATATGCGGCATATGCAGGTCGAGGATAAGCAGGTCTGGTTTGATCTTATGATAAAGTTCTTGGACTTGATTGGGGTCGCGGGTGGCTTTAACGTTGGTATAACCAGCGTTGGAAAGAAGCTTCACGAGGAGACGGACGCTTGTGGCTTCATCGTCAGCGATAAGGATTTTAGCATCAGCAAATGGTTCTTTAATCATGGGTCCTTACATTTTCCAACGATCCATTTTCTCTAGAAATGAGTGATCCGTTTGGTCACTCCGGATCGGCGTGATCGTCACATAATTATTGCAGAGCGCATTGCTGTCGGTCGAGTTGTCTTTTTTCGTTACCGGAATTCTTCCCGTCATCCAATGATATTCCCTGCAACCAGGGTCTTTTCGCTTATGGAAGACCTCGTGAATAGGCACCAGGCCCTGTCGCGTCAATCTGATGCCTTTGATCTCTGAAGCCTTTTTATTGGGAACGTTGACGTTCAAAAAAGTCCCCTTCGGCATTTTTTCTTCCATGATCATCTTGGTCATCTTCGCACCGATCTTCGCTGAATAAGTAAAGTCCGGGTCGACAAATGTCGCCAACGAAACGGCCAAAGACGGTATTCCCATTAAGGCCCCTTCCCGAGCGCCGGCGACCGTCCCCGAATAAAAAACACTGCATCCATCGTTAGGCCCAAGATTGATCCCGGAGACAACAATGTCCGGCTTATGTTTCAACAGCACGCCCACGGCAAACTTAACGCAATCCGCCGGAGTGCCGCTGACACCCGTACCAAAATCAAGGCCCTTGCGTTTTACTTTTTTATGCCAAATAGGATGCGCGAGCGTTATCGCATGCCCGACCGAACTCCTCTCGGAATCGGGAGCCACAACGGTCACTTTTCCCAACTTTTTAAGCTGTAGATAAAGGGCATAAATACCTTCGGCATAAATGCCATCATCGTTCGTCAATAGTATATGCATAGAGGCTAAGCTTCGTCTTATGTGTGAACAATATTATATCAAGCTTCTCTGAAACGATAAACGAATATAATATTTAGTTTTGCCCGGCTGATCGTCACGGTCGTTCTTTTATCAAAGAGAACTGAATCG
>DAOWBD010000097.1 GCA_030634235.1 Candidatus Omnitrophota bacterium
CATGGACGGTTTTGCGGAACATTCTTCAAGAACACGGATGCATCATAATCAAAATACACAAGAACCCAATCTTTATGATCATAAAGATGTTTGATGAGTTTTTCTGGAGCCGGAACATAAACCGAGTTTAACAAAGCCCCTGTCAGACGGTAACGGTCAGCGGCCTCATCGAATAATGCCGTGTTGCCCTCCCACATTTTACGGTGTTTTTTATAAAACTTAGCCCCGTAGACTTCGGTGCGTCCGTCGATAAATACCTTTATGTCGGGAGATGTCCGCCCGAGCAAATACGCGCCTGAATTAAAGTCATTAAAAAAATTTCCATTAATACCATTATCAACCAAGAAATCCACGGCCTTATGGGCAAAGTTACGTTGCGAGAGACCTCCGAATTCGCTCTTGCGTTCGAATTTATCAAAATCGTAATATCCTCTCAGCAACATCTGGTTTCCGTAGTTAATAATCCAAATGATCAAAACAGCTTTGAGGACCGTCGACCAGACTGCCCGGAACGTCGGACTCTTCCACCGGTCCGGCAAGAATTCTTCTGTCGACAAATACTGGAAGTTAGCAAGAAACGCAAAATAGGCGGCAAAGGCGAAAAAGACCATATTGCGAAGCGCGAACAAAGAGAATAAAAGAAAAACAAGCCAAAGTAAAAGCGCGCTCATATCGACCTTGCGGCGGTTGAACACGAAACTTAGAAAAGAAATAACGATCAGCAGCTTATATTGAAAGTACTGCTGCCAGAACAATATATTGCCCGAAGTAAAAGGCCTCTGCAATTCCTGGATCTGGTTAAAGAAGACCTTCGATTCTCCTCCGAGAGAGAAAAAGACACCAATCGGATACCATGCCCCTTTAGCAAAGTAAGGATTCGCCAAGCAGGAAAGGATCACAAGCACAAACATCAGCTTCAGACGCTTGTATTCCTCATCGGACAGGCGCCCGATATCGTTCCATTCAAACGGAAGAACGATCCGCCGCTTTGCCCATTCGGCCACTAGGCTGACCATCACAAGAATGGGCCCAAAAATAAAGAACCCATGCATGTTCGTCCAAACAATTTGAATCAGAACAACAGCCGCTAATGACCAGCGCTTGTCCAGGTCCGCGCCAAGAATGCAGATATAGAGAACAAAGAACAGAAGGCTGAACATATCCGGCCGCAATGTCAGACGGAACTGATAGACCAAAAGCACCAGAAGCAGAATAGCTATCGGACCAAGCTGACGCTCCCGCGTGTAACCTAAGAGTAATAACAATACGAATGTCAGAAAGACGATCGCGGCCTTGAGGTTGATAAGCCCCTCGATACCAGCATCCCTGAAAACCGCATAAACAATCGTCTGGAAAAGCCATTCATGATTGATCCAGGGGGTGTTCGTGATCGTACAGGAGAGAAAATCAACTTTAGGAATAGAGAAGTTTTGGAGGATGTGTTTTCCCGTCGCCAGGTGCAGCCACAGGTCAACATCCTTTATTTCGATATTGGCCGCAAAAATAATTAAACCGAACAGGACCGCAATCGCGAGGTATCCTGTAAACCAGCTCATTCTCTTATAAAACCATTCACTCATAGGGCTATTTCATTTTATCGGTTTAAGCTAACATTTATTTTATTCTACACGAAAACGATCAATCCTCTAGGAGAACTTAACTTTTTCTCCCTCGAAAAGAATGAATGAGGAACGCCGCGACCAAAGCCCCGATAAGGTTCGCAATCAGATCCAACGCCGTATTGATATACCCTCCGACATTTGTCTCCGGAACAAGGACCATGGCCAGGAATTCAACGATCTCATTAACGGCCCCTAATCCCATGCTACCGATCACACAGAGAAACAACATGCCGCCCGTCGGACGAATGTCGGCCAGGACCCGGTCGAATTTCATGGACAGGGTCTTCTGCAAAACCTGCCAGATCAACCAGGTTGTCGTGCCGAATCCGAAAGCGTGAACGAACTGGTCAAACTTAAATCTATCTTCGATGATCCACAAATTGTAAAGGACCTTGGTCTCTCCGCCGGTCGGCCAACTTAAAGGAACGCTGACCAACCCGCCGGCCATATGCAAGAACCCCCAAATACTCAGAAACCAAAGTAAAGCAATGCTCAACCCGTAATGCACAAAAAAACGAATAACGATCAAGACCGCAATGATAACAACGCCGATATATAAAATGAACTCATAATTAGCTCGCGAGATCGACGAGAACATAGCCGGAATAAGATACGCGAGGTTAAATAAAATGACAGGCAGAATTTTCAGGTTCATTTTCATGAGAAAACCTTTCTCTAAAGATTAATGTTCCATGACGAAATGACCGCCGCCTTGATCGAAAAGCCGCACGGCAGGGTCCATCTTGATCTCCCCGTCCCTCTTCACAGCCTTATAATCGATCGCAGCCGCCAGCAGTTCTTTCGTATAAGGATGCAACGGGTTGCCGAAGATCTCATCGGTCGAAGCCAGTTCGACGATTTTCCCCTTATACATGACCGCGATTTTATGGCTGATCTTTTTGACGATCTTTAAATTGTGTGAAATGAAAAGATATGTCAGATTAAACTTCTCCTGCAGGCCAGCGAGAAGGTCGATCAGCTGTTTTTGAATGATCACGTCGAGCGAGGAAACCGCCTCGTCGAGGATCAAAAGTTTGGGATTGAGCATCAGGGCCCGCGCGATGGCAATGCGCTGTCGCTCCCCTCCGCTGAATTCATGCGGATAACGATTTAAGATGTCGCCACTTAACTGAACGGACTCAAGTAACTCGCACGCGCGCGTTTGCTTCTCTGCTTCAGACCGGTATTGTTCTTTTTCAAGGGTCAAGCCCTCGCGCATAACCCTGCGGATCGTAAAGCGCGGGTCAAGACTGCTGTAAGGGTCCTGAAAGACCATCTGCATATTTTTCCGGGGCCCGGCCAACCGTCGATTGGGAAGATCCGTAATATCCTTCCCGTCAAAGACGATCGATCCGGCGTCCGCGCGCATCAGCCTTAAAATGATCCTTGCTAAGGTCGTCTTACCGCAGCCGGATTCTCCGACAAGACTGATATTCTCGCCGGAACGCACGGCAAGATCAACGCCATCGACGGCCTTAACATGGTCACCCGTCGTACCGAGAAATCCTCCTTTGATCGGAAAATACTTTTTGATATTTTTTAATTCAAGTAACATGGCTTACAAAAGTGCTTCCATTAATTCTTTTGTGTATTGATGCCCGGGATTGCTTAAAATATCTCCCGTCGTACCGCTTTCAACGATCTTTCCTTGCGTCATCACAGCAACATGATCGGCCATATGCCCGACCATCCCAAGATCATGCGTGATGAGAAGAATAGAAAGTTTTAGTTCGTCTTTTAATTTCTTAAACAGTTCGATAATGCGCGCCTGCAGCGTCACATCCAAATTGCTGGTCGGCTCATCGGCAATGATGAGCTTCGGGTCACCGGCAATAGCCTGCGCGATCATCGCGCGCTGTCGCATCCCGCCGCTTAACTGATGAGGATAATCGCGGGCCATGCGCCCGGGCTCGGGTAACCCGACGAGATCCAACAGTTCCAAAACCCGTTTCTGCCGCTGAACACGGCCAAGATCCGTGTGGACCTGTAAAACCTCATCAATCTGATATCCAATACTGAAAACCGGATTAAAGGCGTTCAGGGGTTCCTGGAAAACCATACTGACTTCCCCGCCGCGGATCTGTCGCATCCGTTCACCAGACGCGTTAAGCAAGTCCTCACCGTTAAAGAAGATCCTTCCTTCCTCAATATTCAATGCCGACGGAAGCAACCGAAGGATTGCAAGCCCCGTCGTCGTCTTTCCGCTTCCGGAACCGCCGACCAAGGCTGTAATACTCAATTCGGGGATCTCAAAATTGACGCGATCCAACAGGACAGTCCGGTCTTCAGCTTCCCCGACCGCTACCGTGATATTTTCCAGATGGACCAAAGGCAAAGACATGAATTAACTTTCTCCATTCATCATTGGGTCTAGGCAGTCGCGCAACGCGTTGCCAATGACATTGAAACAAATCACCGTCAGAAATATAAAAAATGCCGGGAACAGGATCCACGGCGCGAATTTAATGCGAATGATACTCATTGCATCCGAAAGCATATTTCCCCAACTGGCAAACGGGTCTTGTATCCCCAAACCGATCAGGCTTAACGCCGACTCGCCAAGAATATAACCGGGGATCGAGAGCATAACCGCAAAAATGGAATACGACAATGTATGCGGCAGGATATGGCGGATGATAATTTTAAAATTGGAAAGCCCGAGGCTTTTCGCGGCCAAAACATAGTCGCGTTCCCGTAGCGAAAGACACATTCCGCGAATGATCCTCGCCAGACCCGCCCAGCCGATGAATGAAAGAATAAAGATGATCGAAAAATATACCTGCACGGAACTGAAATTATCCGGTACCGCCGCACGCAAGGCCAGTAATAAATAAAATCCGGGGACCATCATGAACATCTCACAGACGCGCATCAAGACATTATCGACCTGCCCGCCGTAATATCCGGCAATACCGCCGACGACCAGACCGATCGAAAATGAGATCAAGACACCGATCAGGCCGATCGACAGAGAAACCCGCCCGCCGTAAAGCAGGCGCGAAAAGAGATCG
>DAOWBD010000013.1 GCA_030634235.1 Candidatus Omnitrophota bacterium
AACAGTTTTTGCCGGCAGTTGCGCGACGGCAAGAGCATCGAGGATTCATTAAAGTTCGCTTATCCGGTCTCGATACGAAGCATTAAGGAGCTGGAGGAAAAGTGGCAAAAATATATTATGGAGGAGAAAGAATGAGAAACAATATAAAAGGTTTTACTCTTATCGAGCTTATGCTGGTTGTAATCATTATCGGGGCCTTGTCGGCTATGGTCCTGCCCCGGATGGTCGGGCGCTCAGAGCAGGCAAGGGTTAGCGCTACGAAAGCCGATATCAAAGCAAATATCGCGACCGCTTTGAAGCTGTATGAATTAGATAACGGGTCCTTTCCGACGACCGATGAAGGGTTAGAGGCCTTATTGACCCAAGTTTCTTCCGCGGGCAATTGGAACGGGCCGTATCTTGAATCCAAACCGATCGATTCCTGGGGACGGCAATATCAATATGAATCGCCGGGAACACATCGTAAGCAGGATTATGATCTTTTTTCGTTAGGAAAAGACGGCAAAGAGGGTAACGACGATATTACGAATTGGGAATAGGGGGAGAGAGATGAATGCCGGGTTTGTCAGAAAACGCGCGTGTTTTAGTTTTGTCCTTATTGTCAGCTTAGGTATGATGTTTATTGTATGTGGGAACAGTTGCGCGCAAAGCTCAAAAAAAGTAGGTCAATTAAATTTTCTGCTTCCGGACGACTGGCCTGTTGAAAAGCGGGGCGGTCTTGTGGCTCCTATCCCGACCGAAGAATACATATCGATCAAGTTTAAGGAGATTGAGAAAGAATTTCAGACGATCAGGGGTGATCTCTCCGAGAAATTCCAGGGTTTGGAATCAGGCCTGAAGAATATCGAGAAGGGCCTCTCGGAGGAAATGGAAGCGCTCCGGTCAAAGAATGAAGAAGAAGGCCTCGGCAGAAATTTGACGGATATTTTATCAAGCATCGAGACGCTTAAAGGCGAGCTTGACCGCCTTGACCGGAAAATGACAAAGAAGATCAAGGATATGCAGGTAAAACTTGAGGAGATCAATCCTGAAATTGAGTTTATTAAAGAAAACCTCGACGGTCTTCAAACGCAGATCTACAGGCTTGATGAAAAGATCGATTATTTTCACGAAGATTAGCACCGCCCCTACGAATTATACATATTCATGAAACAAAAAATCCGGTTCTCCAAAAGATCAAAAGGCTTCACGCTCATCGAGGTGATGGTGACCGTCGCTATTCTAGCGTTTGGTATCGTTACGATCTATGAGGCGTTGTTCATTTCCATGGATGCGTTCGGGTTCTATACCAACTATTTGAACACGCAGGACTGGGGCAATGAGAAGATCGTGGAGGTCCAGGACCAATTAACACAGATGCAGATATTGGAGCCGGGGGAGGTGTCCGGCCAGATCGTTCGTGATCATAAGACGTTTGATTGGTCGATGACGATCAGCCCGGTCAATGAAGAGCTGGGGTTGTATAAGATCGACCTCACCCTTTCCTGGAAGCAAGGGAGCAAAACGGTATCATCTTCCCGGGCAGCTTATCTATTGCCGCCCCAGCTAAAAGAATATAATGAAGAGAACTTTGTATAAGAAGGGATTCACGCTGATCGAGCTTTTGCTTGTCGCCTCTATTTTAGCGGTGGTCGGCGTGGTCGTTTTTGGAACCTTTGTCAGGGGTGTCAGTATCTGGCAGCGCGTTTCCCAGCCGGCCGGCACGGAAGATGTCGGTCTGTTCCTGAAGAACATATCCTATGACCTGCGCAACAGCTTTAAGATGACGGGCCTGAAGTTCCGCGGGGGAAGAAGCCGGATCAGTTTCCCGACGAGGATCAAGCATCATGACGAGGAGGGTGTCGAGGATTCGATCGGGCAAGTGACCTATTCTTTCGACCGGAGAAAGAAGGAATTGTATAAATCCCAGGCCAGTTACAGCGAGGTGTACCACAAAAAGACCGGACGCGAACGGACGCTTGCTGAGGGGATCAGCTCGCTGCAATACGAATATTTTGTCTATGATGCAGAGAGAAAAAAATATTCATGGGCTACTAGCTGGCAGGGGAGCGATAAGTCTTTTGGGGCTGAAGTTGAGGAAAATGTGCCGCTGATGGTCAAGATCCGGGTCGGTATCCCAAAAGAAGAAGTTGAGCAGGAATTTGTCAAAACGATCCCGATACCGTCGGCCTGTTGCTGGCCGTTTATTGACGAGGAAGGAAAATGATCAGAAAAAATATCCGCGGGAGCACGCTGATCATCGCGCTATGGTCGTTATTTTTACTGACCATATTTGCCGTGCAGCTCGGCGTGATCGTCCGTCAGAAGGTGACTCTTGTTTACCGGTTAGATGAGCGGGATGCCCGTTATTTGATCGCTGAGGCAGGGGTTAAGCAGGCGATCGTTCAATTACGCAAGGAAGATGATTTTTTCGCTGCGGATTTCCTCGGAGAGAGATGGAGCGACCAGGTTGATACTTTTGCGGATATCCGTGTCGGGAAAGGAAAATTTAATGTCAGTTACTATTACCGCGATGGGGAGTATTCCCGCACGATGTATGGGATGCAGGATGAAGAAAGCAAGATCAATTTGAACAAGGCTGACGTCGAGATGATAACAAGGTTGATCGAAACAGTCACGGATGTAACACTCTCGGATGCCCAGGAGTTGGCGTATTGTATTATCGACTGGCGGGATAAGGATTCTTTTTTCCAGCACCCGCAGTTCGGGGCGGAAGATTCTGATTACACGGGCAAGCGAAATTCCTATGAAGCTAAGGACAGTGACTTCGAAGTGATCGAAGAATTATTACTTGTTGATAAAATGGATCAAGAAATCTTTGATAAACTCGAATACTTTGTTACTATCTATGGAGAGGGAAAAGTCAACATTAATACGGCCTCGAGGGAAGTATTGATGGCGATGGGGATCAATGGGCGTGTTGTCGAAAATATCCTGGACTTCCGTAAGGGCGCTGATTTGATCGCCGGGACGGGAGACGATGATATATTTCTTCAATCAGCGATGATCGTCCCGCAGTTGAGCCAGGTTTTTGACTTGAACCCGAGCGACCTAGCCTCTTTGAGTAATTTGGTTGCGGCAGGGAAGTTTACGACAAAGTCCGAGAACTTCATGATCCGCAGTGTTGGTGAGCTCGACCACAAAAAAGGGCGAACAACGATCGTTGCGGTGGCCGAGCGGACAGGGCAGATTAAATATTGGCGTGAAGAGATATAATATTGGTGGATACACGAAGTAAGAACGCAAATAAGAAAAGGGCCATAAAAACGTGAGCGTATTTCCTCATATCGGCATCAAGGATGTCATTTCTGTAAGTTTGAGCGGTGACAATCTTAAGCTCGCTTACGCGAAAGTTTCACCGACGAGAAAGGAACTGGTGGACTTGGTCAGCTACGAGATCCAGGGGCTTTCCGATGAAGAGATCACCAAATCCATCCGCTCGTCGCTCGATAGCCTGAAACTGTCTGCGCCCGAGGTCATCGTGACGGTGCCGTCCCATGCGACGATCGCCAAGAATATTGAGATTCCTTCTCTTGATGCCCGCGAGATCCGGGAGATCGTTGACCTTCAGGCCGGCCGGCACACGCCCTATTCCCGCGAAGAGATCATTATCGATTATATCAATATCGGAGCTTACCGGGAGAATTACACGAAGATCCTTCTGATCATTGTGACCCTCAGCGTGATCCGTCGGCAGATCGATATATTGGAACGGGCCGGTCTAAGGATCGAGAAGGTCTATTTCACGCCTGAGGTGATCACGCATCTCTTCTCGAGCACGGTGAAGTCCGGGCAGTCTCAATCTGTGCAAACGCTTATTCATGTTGACGCCCATTTTACGGATTTTATCAATATTTGCAAAGGCGAGGTTATTTTTGTTCGGAGTATTCCCATTGGAAAACAGCATCTGATCAGCGAGCGGGACCGGTATCAAATGCGTTTTATTGAAGAAGTGAAGAAGTCCTTTGAAACCTATCAGAGCGAGGATATCGGATCTTTACCCGAGGAGATCATTTTGACGGGATCGGTTCGGGAAGACAGCGAGCTTCAGGATCTGCTCGGTAAAATGCTCTATATGCCCGTTAAGTTCTTTTCTTATCTTGATCACGTGCCGCTGGCATCCCAGGAACTCAAGAAGAGCCTTTCCGTCGGGCAGGATTCATTCTTGGATGTGATCGCGCCGCTGATCAATCCGGTTCGCAAACACATCAATCTTATTCCCGAAGAAATTAAATTAAGAAAGAGATTCGAAGAAAAGAGCAAGGATCTGGTCGCGGCTGGTGTCTATATCCTGACGATCTTTGCGATGCTTTGTCTTATACTGATCAGCAAGATTTATTTTAAGGCGTCCTATTTGAAGAACATTAACGACATGTATGCGCCCGTGATCGAGGCCTCCAAACGCCTCGAGAAAGATTTTTCGCAAATGCGGCTGATCAAAAGGGAGCTGAAGGACCGTCATATTGCCATAGAGGTCTTAGCGGAACTATATGATCTTATTCCGACGGATGTTCAGCTCAACGGTATCAAGTTCAGCTTGCAGGGGCGGTTTTCCATTGAGGGGAACTCGCGGACAATGGGAATGGTCTTTTCCTTTATCGGGGATATGGAGGAATCGGAACTCTTTAAGAATGTTGAGTCTAAGAGAACGACAAAACGTAAAGAGGAGGGTGAAGAGATCGTTGATTTTGAGATCATCTGCACCATTGAGGATATATTAGGAAAGACAGGCTAATGGGTATTAAATCGATCGTAGCAATCATATCGCGTTTATCGAAGAGGGAGCGCACCGTTCTTTATGTGACCGCTTTTTTCATCGGCCTGCTTCTATTGGATCGCCTTGTACTCTCACCCATTCTTTCGAAGATCGATGAGCTTGATGAGACGATCAGTCTTCAGGAAGATGCGATCGAGCAAAGCCTGCTGATCGTGACGCAGGAGAAAAGGATCGAAGGAGAGAGCAATCTCTATATTTCTTACTTGAGCCAGCCGGAAGGCGAGGAAAAGGAAGTAACGAAATTTTTAAAGGAAGTTGAGAATATCGCCAAGAAATCTTCCGTTTATCTGATCGACATCAAGCCGGCGGGTAAAGATGTCGACGGTGTCTCGACGCGGTATTTTTTGAAATTGAACTTTGAGGCGCAAATGGAACAGGCGTTTAGTTTTTTTCATAATATAACGAATTATGACCAGTTGCTTAAGATCGAGGGATACGAGATCAATCCAAAGACAGAAGGGACCAGCGTGATCACGTGCAGCACTTCGATCTCAAAAGCGTTCATTCCGGAATAAGGAAAGGATATAAGCCAGAACAGTGATCTTTATTTTACTTTTTATCATAGGGTTGGGAACAGGGCTCTCCGGGGCCATGATTCCGGGCCCTTTATTTTTATTTACTGTTTCTGAGTCCTTAAAAAAGGATTCGGCGGTCGGATTGCGTATTGCGATCGGGCATATCATTATTGAGGCCCTTTTTGTCGTGATGATCTTTTTGGGATTTAAGAACATGCTGACTTCAAACGGGTTCATGCGGCTTATCTCCGGGCTTGGCGGAATTGCGTTGATCGTTATGGGGATCGTGCTTCTTTATGGTGCTGCGAAGATGACCCTTCAGGTCAAAGACGGTGTTGAGTTTGATTATGGAGCCGTTGTGGGAGGCGCTTTTTTTAGCATTGTCAGTCCCGGGTTCTTGATATGGTGGTCGACCATTGGCCTTTCGGTCGTACTCAAATCTCTTCTGTTCGGTCTGGCCGGACTAACTATGGTAGCTCTGGGGCATTGGACGGCGGATATCGGCTGGCACTGGTTTGTTTCCTATTTTGTGAATAAACGGAAGTATTCCATGGAAGATGAGCCGTACAGGAACGTTATGCGGTTGCTTGCCTTGGGGCTGGTCGCAACAGGCATATATTTTTGTTTTGGTATTTCGATCTGAAACGATAGAAGGAAAGGGTGTTATTTAGAAGATTTCATCTTAGCGTGGATGCGGATGATCGGTTCGAGCAATTGTTCAAGCTGCGTGAGTGTTCCTCCCTTAGGAAAAAATCCTGAAATCCCAAGCTCTTGAAGAACCGGGAGTTGTTCTAATTCTGCCGTGATCATAATAACAGGTAAAGTCTGATTGTTTTCCCGGATGCTCTTTAGGGTTTCAACACCGTCCATGACGGGCATGTTGATATCTAAAAGCATGATGTCAGGCACACACTCTCCAACCAGTTTCAGGGCATCTTCACCATTTAATGCGGTCCGGACACCATAGCCTTTGGCTTCCAGCCAAAAGGCAATCGGTTCTATGAAGTCCATCTCATCGTCAACAAGAAGAATATTGAATTTCTTTTCCATGAATTTTCCTATCTGTTTTGTTGGTATTTTACACCAAAGTTATCTATAAAACAAACTATTTAGCAGATGATTCTTCTGTAAGGTTCATAGAGAGTGTGAAGGTAAATGTGGTGCCTTTGCCTTCTTCGCTATCAACGCTGATTTTGCCGCCATGGAGTTCAACGAGCTCCTGGGCGATCGTCAGCCCTAAACCCGTACCGCTCTTGTCGCCTGCAGAGCGGTTTTTTGCCTGCTGGAACTTGCCGAATATCTTTGGCAGGTCGTCTTGAGCGATCCCGATGCCCGTATCGCTGATCGAAACGGCCATTTTACCTTTTTCTTCTGATAATTTTGCTCCGATTGTAATCGTCCCGTCCTGCGGCGTGAACTTGATCGCGTTACTTATGATGTTCATGAGCACCTGTATGATCCGGTCAGGATCGACATTGATCTCCTGGAGGTCTTTTTCAACGTCCTTAACGATGCGGATTTCTTTGTTCTTCGTCCAGGTGTCGAGTGTTTCGCAGACCTCATCAACGATCTTAGAGATGGCGGTCATTTTCAGAGTGATATCCATTTTCTTGGCTTCAAGCTTTGAAAGGTCGAGGATATCATCGACCAGGGCGCTGAGGCGGTCGAGATTGCGTTTAGCATTGGAGAGAAATTTATGCTGAGGTTCAGTGAGCTCTCCCGCGGTTCCTTCTAAGATAACGGCAATGGATTGTTTGATCGCGCCGATCGGGTTGCGCAGCTCATGGGTGACGTTCGAAAGGAACTGGCTCTTCATGTTATCGAGTTCCTTTTGCTTCGTGATATCATTGAGCACCGTGACCATTCCCACGGTCTGTCCGTTCTCATCCTCGATAACGGCGCTGCTGGAACGCAGGATCTTTTTGGTGTCCTCATTGCTGTCGATTTCAATATCAGTCTCACCGTCGAGAGAAGTCGTCTTGGCTAAAGAGATCAACTGTTCTTCGCGAGCGTCTTCGGTCAGTGAATGGCCAATCTTTTCTTCTTTTTTTGTATTGAGGAGCTTTTCCGCCGCGGGATTCATCAAAAGAACCTCGCCCTTATTATTGACAACAACGACCCCTGCGGCAACGCTGCGGACGATTGCCTCGGTTTGCTTTTTCTCATTGAGCGTCTTTTTGAACTTTTTCTGGGCTTCCGCCGCAACTTTACTTTTCTCCTCGACGAGCTTTCCGTACTTGTCGGTCAGTTCCTGTCTGACGGAGGTAACTTTCTCCTTGACTTTTTCATCGAGAAGGCTTGAGAGGGCCACCGCGGCTTTCTTTTGGTTCTTGGCGGATCCGGACAGGCCTTTTAATTCCTGAAGGATCTCATTCGGATTAAGTTCTCCGCGGTTTTTGGTTTTGGTTACTAACATTCTCCCTTTTGCCTGGCGGTTCTCGGCAGCGACGCGCGCCAAGATCAGGCCGAAGATAATGCTGACGATAATAGTAATAATAAAGACAACATTAGTCGATAACCCTGTAATTTTATCCGCGGTTAAGGCCCATACGGGTTGGACGGGGAGCAGGAGCAGGGAAGCTGTCGTCAGGCTTATTTCTGTGATTTTATGCATTTAAAAAGGTTCAATTGGTTAAGCGGATATTAATATCAGTAGTATAATTACTAACATAGTTTGAGTCATAAGACAAGACAATTCAAAGAAACTTCTCATTTAAGAACACTATCCGTTGCTTTTCACTTTGTTTTGTGATAAATAAAGTACAATGGATCGCATAAACGGCATGTATTGTTTCTAGAATCAGGAGGGAAAAATGTTAAAGAAATGTTTTTGTTTGTGTTCGTTCGTGTTAGTCTCTTGGATCGCTCCCTGTTATTCTGCTCCTAGTTACGGTACAAAAATGCCGGAGAAAAACCGGTTTCATTTTGGCGGGCAAACATATCGGGTCGAGCAGAGGGATCTGGAGGATGAGAACGGCGAGATTAGCAGCTTGCAGCATTTTCTTTTGATCTCCTTCGGGATCACGGATTGGTTTGCAATCGATGTTAAAGGCGGGGCCGGGGATACGCATCAGACGCCAAACGGCGCTGACGAGATCAGCTATCCGGCGTACATGGCCGGCGGGTATGGATTCCGCCTGAGGCTTTATAATAAGGAAAAAACCAAAGCCGTTTTCGGGTTCCAGCACATCAGTGTCCATCCTTATTCGGTCTTTGTCGGCAATGTCAAACACAAGGCTGTGATCGATGACTGGCAGCTTTCTTTTCTGGCTTCCCGGGACCTGGATTACGCGACGCCTTACGTCGGGATGCGTTGGTCGCGCATGGATTATATCCATTGGGTCGACGATGACCGCAACCGGGTGAAGTCGGATCTCAATAAAAGTATCGGGATCATCGCGGGGATCGACGTTCCCGTGCAGGAAAAAATATGGCTGAATTTTGAGGGCCATTTCTTGGATGCTCAAGCAATAGCGGCGAGTGTTCATTTTGATTTTTAGAAAACAGGAAGGATCATAAGATGAAAAAGCGGGTAGCGGGATCTCTGATCATTATCTGGACGGCCAGTCTGTTCTTGACATTGTCGTTATCAGAGGTTTGCGCGAAGAATTTGTCTAACACGCAATCGATTGAAGAACTCTCAGATCTCGGGTCGGTCAGGGAAGCCTTGAATGTTGCCTCGCCGGTTTCTTTTGTAATTAGCGCCTGGGAGGCTTTGGAGGCTAATGATGTGGAGGCGGTTCTCGAGTTGACCAATGATTGTATCGACCGTTTTGGGAAGAGGGCGCAGCAAATGCAGCAGGACCTTAAAGGCTATGAGACTGGCAGCGATGCGACGATCCGTTCCTATTGGGCTTTAAACGATGTAGCCACGGCTTTGTTTATTCAGGGAAAAGCGCTTGAGAACGCACAGCGGCACAATGAGGCCAAAGAAGCTTATAAAGAACTGGTCACGAAATATTCCTACGGCCAGTGTTGGGACCCGAATGGATGGTTCTGGAAGCCGGCTGAAGAGGCGGTGGAAAACATCGCCATGATCGACAACGGTGTTTTCTTTGATTTTGGGGATTATACATCGTCGACACTTATGAAGAAGGCATGGAAGGCCCTGGAGAAAGAAGATGTCGCGTTGGCGCTTGGGTATGTGGATAAATGCATCAAATTATACGGGCCCCGCGCGCTCCAAATGCAGGCCGCACTCGAGGATTACCCGGAAGGCAACAATGATGAGGTTTTCAGTTATTGGGCTTTGAACGATGTCGCGACGGCCCATTTCATTAAGGCCAGGGTCTATATGATCGAGGGCAAAGATAGCGAAGTGATCCGGGAATTTCAGACCATCCGCGACGAGCTTTCCTACGGCCAATGTTGGGACCCAAGAGGATGGTGGTGGAAGCCGGCGGCCGAAGCAAATAACTGGTTAAATATCCTTGATAAAAAAGAGTAAAATGACAGATAGCCGCCACCGGATCCGAAGATTGTCAGAATTAAACTTGCGGTCGGTATTTCGATAGTTCATAATCAAGAAATACAGAAGGAAACGCTCGGGGAACGGATCGTTAACTATTCGAATCTATGGCTCTATCACCTTCAGGTCCACCACAATTAAGCCGCAAATTTCTTCTCTTATCCTTTGGCCTTATCGTCCTTGCAGGTGTTCTCATCTATGCCAACTCGCTTGGCGGGCAATTCGTTTGGGACGACGAGACGCTTGTCCTGAATAACCCCTACATTAAAGACTGGTCGCATTTACCGACGATCTTCACGAGCCGCTTAGGTTCCGTCGCCAAAGAGGCGGGGGCTTTTTACCGCCCGGTCCAGACGTTCACCTATCTCGTTGATTATTCTCTGGGGCGGCTGAATGTGGTTGGCTATCATGTTGTAAATATGATCTGGCACATCCTCGCGGCCCTGAGCGTTTTCGGCCTTATCCAAATGCTTTTCAAGGACGGCAGGCTTTCCCTGTTGACCGCGCTGTTGTTCATTGTCCATCCGATCCATACCGAAGCGGTGGCCTATGTTTCCGGGCGAGCCGACTCTCTTGTCACGTTTTTTATGTTTCTTTCCTTTATTCTTTACTTGAAGCATGGTGAAAAGGGGGGAGTGTTCACTTTAGGCGGCATGACGCTTTGTTATGTCCTGGCTCTTTTATCGAAAGAGCTTGGTTTGATCCTGCCGCCTTTGATCTTATTCTATCATTACGCGTTTGCGAAACCCGTTGACAAAAAAGCATTCGGCATTCTGGCCGGGACGCTGACTGGCTATGTCCTTTGGCGGCTGCTGGTCGTTGGGACTGCAAGCGTTTCAGTAGGGATCCCGCCGGCGTTCCTGGAAAGGCTCCCCGGGGTCTTTATCGCCTTCACGACCTATTACAGGCTTCTGTTGCTTCCCTTTAACCTGCACATGGAATACGGCGGGTTTTTATTTTCTTTCAAAGAGCCGAAGGCGATCATTGGCATGATCCTCCTGGCGCTTACTCTTTTTTATGTGTTGCGTAAAAGGCGCCAGGACCCGTTCCTCTTTTTTGCGGTGGGATGGTTCTTGATCACGTTATTGCCGTCGTCGAATCTGTTGTTCCCGATCAACGCGTACATGTCCGAGCATTGGCTTTATATTCCGTCGGTAGGATTCATTCTTATTGTGGCACGGTTCCTGATCTCTTTATCCGGAGGCCAAAAAGTGAGAGGGTTTGCTTTTGTGGCGATCGTCGGGATCCTGGCATTTTACTCTGTCTTGACGGTCCGGCAGAATAGCTATTGGAGCAATGGTATTAATTTTTATAAGCGGATGCTGCACTACGCGCCGCACAGTTCAAGGCTCTATAATAATTTAGCGAAGGCCTATCATGATGCCGGCAAGAATGATGAACTGATCGAAATTCTCAAGTCGGCGATCCAGCTCCAGTCGGACAATGCTTTGGCCCATAATAACCTTGGCAATGCTTATAAAGGGATCGGCGATATGCAGGGGGCGATACGCTCTTACAACCAAGCGATTGCGATCGATCCCGGACATGCGGGGCCTTATTACAATCTCAGCATGATTTACTCCGATATGGACGGAAAAGAAGAAGATGCCATTGCGTTTTTGAATAGATCCCTCGAATTAAGTCCAAACTTCTCAAAGGCTTATACTAAACTGGGATTGATCTATCTTAAGAGGGGCGAGACGGAAAAAGCGATCAAGTTATTAAATCGCGCACGGGGTCTGGACCCGGATGATCCGGAGATCTACCATAGTCTCGGGTATGTCTATGTTCAAACAGGAGATCATCCAAAAGCGATGGACATGTATTTGAAGGCTATTGAGGCCGAACCGAATTATGTTCAGGCCTATCATGATCTCGCGATCATTTATTTCACAACGGAGAAATATCAAAAGGCGGTTGAATATTGCGACAAGGCGGTCGCTTTGGGATATTCTGATCCGTCGCTGTTAGAGGCGGTCAAGCCGCACAGGTAGACAGGAGAGCAATTGACAAAGCGAAAAAAACATTTAAGAGAGATTGAACCCGTAGTCGTTGCAACAGAAGATGTCGGAGAGCGGCGCCCCAACCGTTCATTAAAATTTCTTTGGATCATTCCGGTACTTGCCGCTTTCTTTTTCAACCTGGCCGTGTTGGACAACGGTTATGTCTGGGACGACTACAATCTTTTTGAACGCCAGCTTCCCAACATTAGGACGGTCAAAGACGCGTTCTTTCCCGGAGAAAAAGTGCCTGAATTATTCGGCGCGAAGTATTTCCGCCCGTTTACTCTTCTTTCCTATAAGACCGATAAAGCGCTCTGGGGCCATAACGTTAAGGGTTATCATTTTAATGTTCTGCTTTCTCATTGCCTGAACACGGTTCTCGTCTATTTTCTGGCCCTGCTGGCAGCGTCGAGGTTAAGGTCGAAATACAGTATCGCCCTGTTTAGCGCCGCGCTGTTCGCGGTCCATCCGGTTCATGCCGAGGTCGTGGCCTGGATCTGCGGCCGCAACGAAAGCCTGTCCACCAATTTTGCCCTGCTTGCGGTGGTTCTCTATGCGTTATGTCGGAAAAAGGACAGTATGTTATGGCTTTCCCTGTCGTGCCTCTGCTTTCTGATCGGGCTTTTTTTTAAGGAGCTTGCCGCCGCGGTATTGTTCCTCATCCCGCTCTATGACCTGTGTTTTTACAGAAAAAATTATTCTCCGTTGACGAAAAAGAACGAAAATGTCTCCGTCTACGCGCTGTTTGCCGCTACCTTTTTCCTGTATTATATCGCGCGTAAGGTGTTACTCGGAAGCTTCGGGCTGCAGTCCTTTATCGAAGAGATGAATCTTGTCAAGGCGGTGATCAGTACCCTTGGGTATTATCTGAAGGTGACGGTGCTGCTTTTAGAGTTTGACTACTTTATATCCGAAATCCCGTCGTCAAATATCTATTTCCTGTGTCCGGCCCTGGCTC
>DAOWBD010000067.1 GCA_030634235.1 Candidatus Omnitrophota bacterium
ACCAAAAAGACAAAGATCATCTTTCTGGGCAATCCTGACAATCCATCGGGGATGCATTTTACCGAAAAAGAAATGATGAACTTTTTAAGAGGATTGCGCCGTGATATTCTTATTTTTATCGACGAGGCCTATTACGAGTATGTCAACGCCCGGGATTACGTCGATTCGCTGAAGCTTTTGAAGTCGCACGAGAATGTGATCGTTACCCGGACGTTCTCGAAAATGTATGGGCTGGCCGGATTACGGATCGGTTATGGCATCGCGAATGCCGAGCTGATTGATCTGCTCAACCGTATCCGTGAGCCGTTTAATGTTAACTCGCTGGCCCAGGCCGCCGCGTTGGCTGTGTTAAAAGATAAGGCGTACTACCGGGGGTTAGCCAAGAAAGTCAATGCCCAGCGACGGTATCTGCACGAAAGTTTCAAGAAGCTGAATCTGGACTATGTGTCAAGCTGTACAAACTTCATTCTTGTTAAAACAAATAATGCCGCGAGCGTTGCAAGGAGGCTGATGAGCAAGGGCGTCATTGTTCGGGATATGAGTGTTTGGGGCCTGCAGCGTTATATCCGTGTTACGATCGGGACCGCGCAGGAAAATAAACGGCTGATGAAAACATTAAAGGAAATCCTATGATCGTTGTCTTAAAATCCAATGCAACAGAAGAACAGATCAGGCATATTGTCGAGAAGACCAAGAAGTTAGGGCTTAAGGCGAATATTTCCCGTGGGGTCGAACGGACGGTTATCGGATTGATCGGCCCGGAAGATGTCCTGCGTGTGACACCTCTGGAGATCTTCCCCGGCGTTGAGAAAGTGATCCCGGTTTTAGCTCCGTATCGTCTTGTTTCGCGCGAGTTCAAGAAAGAGAATTCCGTTGTTAAGATCAACAAGGATGTGAGTTTCGGTGGTAAAAAGATCTTTGTAATGGCCGGGCCCTGTTCGGTTGAGAATGCCAAGGGCATGAAGTCCATCGCGCGCAAGGTCAAGAAGGCCGGGGCGACGGTTTTGCGCGGCGGCGCGTTCAAGCCAAGGACCTCGCCGTACGATTTTCAGGGGCTGGGAGAAGAGGGCCTTAAATATTTACGTGATGCCGGCAAGGAATTCGGGTTAGCGACGATCACGGAAGTGATGGATATAAGGGACCTCGATCTGATCTGCAAGTATGTCGATATCTTACAAATCGGCGCGCGGAACATGCAGAATTTCTCTCTTCTCAAGGAAATTGGTAAGACAAAAAAACCTGTCATGCTCAAAAGGGGGATGAGCGCGACGGTCAAAGAATGGCTGATGTCAGCCGAATATATCCTCTCGAACGGGAATTTCGATGTACTATTATGCGAACGCGGCATCCGAACTTTTGAGACGGGAATGCGCAATACGTTTGACATTAACGCGGTCGCGCTTGTCAAACAACTGTCCCATTTGCCGGTTATTGCCGATCCGAGTCATGGGACCGGCATTCGGAAACTTGTCGGCAGTGTTGCTAAAGCGAGTGTCGCTGCCGGTTGCGACGGGCTAATGATCGAGGTGCACGATTCCCCGGAGGAGGCTTTCTCGGACGGCCAGCAGTCGCTTGTTCCTAAACAATTTGATTCATTGATGAAAGATTTAAAGAGAATCGCCGCGGCGGTCTCTCGTGACATTTAATAAAGATTTCTCCTCCTTTTCGCGGACAGCTTACGAAAGACGTGAAAAGAGGGCTACCCTGAAAGCCCGGTAAAGATCAGAGTAAAATGCCGGGTACGACAGGAGAAGGATTTTACAAAATGCTTTTAAGAACATATGTATTTAAAAGGGTTGCTATCGTCGGTGTCGGTTTAATGGGCGGTTCATTGGGGATGGCAATAAAGAAACACAAGCTCGCGCGTGAAGTCATCGGGTTGTCTCATCGGCAGGCGGCCCTGGATCAGGCTGTCAGGATGAATGCCATCGATACTCCGTGTTTGGATGTTCAGAAAGCTATCTCCAATGCGGACCTTGTTATTCTGGCTACACCGGTTGATTCCATCATTAAACTTTTCACGACTATTAATCCGTATCTTAAACGCGGCTGCATTGTCACTGATGTGGGAAGCGCTAAGGTAAAGATCATTGAACATGCAGAGAAGATTCTCTCGGCATCTCCTTTCTTTGTTGGGTCGCATCCCTTGGCTGGTTCCGAGAAAAAGGGGGTTGCTAATGCCACGGACAACCTTTTTGAGGGGTCGGCTTGTATCATGACCCCGACGAGCAAGACCAATCAAGTCGCCAAACAAAAGGTCAAACATTTCTGGACAAAGCTCGGCATGGACGTAAAATTATTGTCACCCGAGGAGCATGATGAAATTCTTGCCTATGTGAGCCACTTACCTCATCTGGTGGCTTACGGGTTGATCTCGGCGGTTCCCGCGAAGTTTCTTGAATATGCTTCACAGGGCCTGAAAGACACGAGCCGTGTTGCGGCGTCCTCCCCGCAGATGTGGAGCGATATCTGCATGGCGAACTCAAAGAATGTTCTCAATGCCCTGGACAAATGCGTTGAATATTTGGCCCATTTTCGCAAGGCGATCATAAGCCGTGATCAGAAAAGCCTCGTGCAGTATTTTACACAAGCCCAGGAAAACCGGAATAAACTCGATTAATTATGGCTGCCCCTCAAACACAAATTGTTACGATTGACGGACCCGCGGGCGCGGGGAAAAGTACTGTTGCTAAACAAGTGGCTGCGGCGTTGAGCCTTGCCTATCTTGATACAGGTGCGATGTACCGCGCGCTGACTTTAAAGGCGATCCGACAGGACGTTAACCTGGAAGATGAAGACGCTTTGGTCGTATTAGCCGGTCAGACGACGATCGATCTGGAAAATCATGCCTCGAGCGTAAAGGTTCTTCTTGATGAGGAAGATGTCAGCGAAGCGATCAGGACCATCGAGGTTACGAACAAGACATTTTATGTCGCGCGCGCTCCGCGCGTGCGCGCGATCATGGTCGAATGGCAGCGGGCGATCGGAGAAAAAAAGGGAGTTGTTGTCGAAGGGCGTGATGTCGGGACGGTTGTTTTCCCGCAGGCGACCAACAAGTTTTATCTGGATGCGGATCTTACCGAACGTTCCCGTCGGCGTATTGAAGAATTACGCGCAAAGGGCAACGATGTTGACGCCGATAAACTGACCGCCGAGCTAGAGGAACGGGACAATAAAGATAAAACCCGCAGTGTAGGCCCTTTAAAAAAAGCCGATGATGCCGTCGTGATCGATTCAACCCATCTTTCGATCGATGAGGTTGTCCAAGAGATGTTGAAAGCTATTAAAAAAGATGGATAAATCGCTCATCCGTAATTTCTCGATCATTGCCCATATCGACCACGGCAAGTCCACGCTGGCTGACCGGTTGCTTCTGTCTGTTGGAGCCATCGACGAGCGGAAATTCAAGAACCAGCTTCTTGATGATATGGATCTCGAGCGCGAGCGTGGCATCACGATCAAGGCTTCGGCGGTTCGGCTTAAATATAAGGCGAACGACGGAAAGAAATATCTGTTTAACCTGATTGACACGCCCGGCCACGTCGATTTTACTTACGAGGTCGAGAAGTCCCTAAGGGCTTGCGAGGGCGCCCTTCTCGTCGTCGACGCTTCCCAGGGGGTCGAATCTCAAACCGTTGCAAACTTCTATCTCGCGATCGATAACAGTCTCGAGATCCTTCCTGTTTTAAATAAAATTGATATAGCGAGTGTCGACATCGATCATGCCAAGCTGCAATTCATGGATATTCTTAGCTTTGACGAGGAAAATATTCAGCTTGTCTCGGCCAAAGAGGGGACCGGGGTCAAAGAGCTCTTTGAGAAGATTGTTGAATTTATCCCACCGCCCGACGGGGATGAAACAGCTTCGCTCAAGGCCCTGATCTTTGACATGAAGTATGATATTTACAAGGGGATTATTATCTACATAAGGGTCATGGACGGAGGCGTCAAGCCCGGCATGCGGATCCGGATGATGCACATGGAAAAGGATTACACCGTCGAGGAGATCGGGATCTTCAAGCCCGAGGCCGTCAAGGTCAAGGAGCTGGGGTGCGGGGAAGTCGGATATATTACCTGCAGTATTCACGAGCCGCGTGAGGTTCGTGTCGGAGACACGGTCACGGACGCGGTGAAGCCGGCCGCTGAGCCTTTGGAAGGATACCGTCAGTTGAACCCTCTTGTTTTTTGCGGCATCTATCCGGTGAATACAAAAGATTTTCTGGCGCTGCGCGAGGCGATAGAGAAACTGCGCTTGAGTGACCCGAGTCTAGTCTATGAACCAGAGTCGTCGCAGTCGTTCGGTAACGGTTTTCGGGCCGGGTTCCTGGGGCTGCTGCATATGGACATCGTACAGGAGCGACTGCAGAGAGAGTATGACCTGAACCTGATTCTGACAACGCCGAATGTTCAGTTCGTTGTGCACAAGAGGGACGGGACAACGATCCATCTGGAGAGTCCGACGGATCTGCCGGACAGTTCGCATATCAAAATGATCGAAGAGCCCTACCTGACGGTAACGATCCTGACGCCGGTCGGTCACATGGACGGTGTGATGGAACTTGCTAAACGCAAGCGCGGGATCTTTGTTAGCAGCGAATATGTCTCCGACCGCATGAAGATTATTTTTGATATTCCGCTTTCAGAGGTCATTGTCGATTTTAACGATATGATCAAGTCGATCACTCGCGGTTACGGATCGATCGACTATAAATTTAAAGGGTATCATGCCGCCCAAATCACCAAACTGGATATTCTTCTCAATGATAAGGTTTGCGACGCCTTTTCGTGTCTCGTGCATAAGGACCATGCCTATGAAAAAGGCCAGGCGCTCGTGACGAAACTCAAAAGCCTCATCCCGCAGCAGCTCTTTGAGGTGCGTGTGCAGGCGTCTTGCGACGGGCGCATCATTTCAAGCGCGAGGATCAAGTCTGCGGGGAAAAATGTGACCGCGAAGTGTTACGGCGGGGATATCACGCGCAAGCGCAAACTTTGGGAAAAGCAGAAGGAAGGCAAGAAGCGCATGAAACAAGTGGGGAATGTTGAGATCCCCCAAGAAGCTTTTTCAGCGGCTTTAAAATTATAGGAGAGTTATGAAACGAAGAATCTTCAAGAAGAATTCAGTGTTCCGCGAATGGACGGAGTCCATTGTGATCGCTTTTGTCCTGGCGATGTTTATCCGTGCGTTCTTTATCCAGGCCTTTAAGATCCCGAGCGGTTCGATGAAACCGACATTGATCGAACGCGACCGGCTGATGGTCAATAAGCTCCGGTACGGTCCGAGAGTGCCTTTCACGAAACATAAACGGCTCCCCGGCTTAACAAAACCGGAACGCGGGGACGTGATCGTCTTTGTTTACCCGATGGACACGTCGAGAGATTTCATTAAACGGCTGGTCGCTCTTGAGGGCGAAGAGGTAGAGATCAGAGAAGGTGACCTTTATATTGACGGGGAGCTTGTCGAGACCCCTATGATCAAGAATATCTTTTATTACAATGGGGTCAATTACGGCCAAGAGGGAGAACCGTTTACGGTACCCGAAGGGCACGTGTTTGTTTTGGGGGACAATAGCTCCTCAAGCTCGGATGGCCGTGTTTGGGGTTTTGTCCCTCATGAAAATATTATCGGACGGGCCGAGCTTATTTACTGGCCGTTCAATCGGATGCGGTTTATCAAATGATGTTTAAGATCAAAGGACTGACGGTCTTTATTATCATGATCCTTCTCTCGGGATGTCAGACGACATCGCCTGTTCAAAGCAAGGAAGAAACGGGAAAGGATGTCAAAGAAGCTCTTTCGGCTGTCGCCGGGGCGCTTAGCGGTAAAACTTTGGATGAAGATGATCTTCGCAATCTCGAGAAACAGATCAGGACCGACGAGGAGGCGCAGACCGCGATTCGGGCGATTACCGGGTCCGTCGGGGGGCAAGCCCCTGTTGTCAAATATTGCCCGATTACAGGCAAGCGCTACGCGGCGTACATGGAATACTGTCCGGAACACAATGTTAAACTAGAAGTTGTTGAACCCTAGGATATCCGTGACTCTTGCGAACCGAT
>DAOWBD010000028.1 GCA_030634235.1 Candidatus Omnitrophota bacterium
ATTGGATCCACCACGGGCTTTTGACGATCAACGGACAGAAGATGTCCAAGTCGTTGGGGAACTTTATTACGCTTGATGAGGTGTGGGAAAGATATTCCAGTGATGTTCTAAAACTTTTCTTCCTGCAGTCGCATTATGCGAGTCCTGTCGATTTCTCGTGGGAGAAGATGGATGAAGTGAAAAAGGGATATGAACGCATTGCTATCTTGATGGCCAAGTTGGACGAGATGACTTTAGCGGTGGGGGGCACGGGTTTGGAACGGAGCCTTGCACGACAAACGGAATTTGAGGTGGCGATGGATGATGATTTTAATACGCCTAAAGCTCTTTCAGCCATATACGATATCGTTAATGAATGTAATAAGCTGATCGATGGCGCGACTGAGGGTAAAGAGCTTGTGTTGCGGGAAGCGATGGATTTTATTGCGGCGGCGGCGGATATTTTTGGAATTAGCTTTCTTAAAGGAGCGGAAGTGTCCGATGAGGAAGAGCAGCTTCTTGTCGAGAGGGTTGAAGCGCGCAAAGCTAAAGATTTTCAGAAGTCAGATGAGTTACGCGATTTGTTAAAAGAAAGAGGAATTGTCGTCGAGGATACCAAGGACGGGCAGGTTTGGAGGCGCGCATGAAGGGAACACTGATCACCTTCGAAGGATCGGAAGGCTCCGGCAAGAGCACTCAGATCGAATTGGTTCGCGCGTATTTAAAGCGGAAGAAAAAGACTGTTTTGTTCGTGCGCGAGCCCGGCGGGGTGAAGATCAGCGAGAAGATCAGGGATGTCCTGCTGGATGTTAAGAATACGAAAATGAGCAGTGAGTGTGAAACCTTACTCTACATGGCCGCTCGCGCGCAATTAGTCGAAGAGGTCATCGCCCCGGTCTTAAAAGCAGGAAAGATCGTTCTTTGCGACCGGTTTCTTGATTCGACGGTTGCTTATCAAGGGTATGGAAACGGTGTTGATGTCAGGGCTATCAAGAGCATAGGCAAGTTCGCGACGCAAACGATCAAGCCGGAGATCACGTTTTTTTTCGACATCGACGCTAAAAAGGGATTATCCCGCATTAAAGGAAGAGCGAAGGATCGCATCGAGCGACGCGCGCTTCGCTATCATAACAGGGTTCGCAAGGGTTATACAGAGATCGCCCGGAAGGAACCGGGACGCGTCAAACTTATTGACGCGAACCAAACCAAAGAAGAAATATTTGCCGTTGTTGTCAAGCATATCGACCGGCTATTAAAAATACACTAGAAAGCATCATGCAACAAGAACTGCAGTTCGATCACTCCATTCTTAAAAAGTTTGCGGTCTTAGACAAAAAAAAACGGCTGGCTCACGCCTACTTGTTTATTGGGCCGTCCGGGATCGGGAAAGTCGAGACGGCTGTAGCCGTCGCTAAGCTGATGAATTGTCAGGACGGCCCGGAGGGAATGTTTTGTGATACCTGTTCTTCCTGCGTCAAGATCAATACCGGCAACCATCCGGACGTGGTTGTGATTGATAACGGAGAAGGTGAATCGATCAAGATCGAACAGATACGAGAGCTTTTGAGCAGGAATAGGCTTCGCGCGTTCATGGCCGATAAAAAGGTCTTTATTATCAAGAATATCGAGAACGTAACACCCGACGGTGCTAACGCGTTCTTAAAGACCTTGGAAGAACCGGCGGCGGAGAGTCTTTTGATCCTGACGGCGGCTGCTCCTGAAACGATCCTGGATACGGTCAAGTCGCGCTGTCATATGGTCCATTTTCCATCGATGTCCGGTCATGACCTGGCCAGGCGGATGAGAGACGATCACGGCATGGAAGAGGAAAACGCGCATCTGTTTACATATTTTGCGCAAGGGTCTTTGGGGGCGGCAAAGAAGTTAACAGAGATCCGGTTTGTCGAGAAAAAAAACAGATTGCTTGATGAATTTATTTTAACCCGCCCGCAAGAGGCGAGCATGAAAAGCTTGTTAGCAAAAAAGGATGAAACAAAGGTTTTCTTAAACGTACTTTTAAGCTGGATGCGGGATGCTTTATTGACGAAGGCAGGCGTTCGGGATAACCGGTTGATCCACATGGACCGTATAAAAGACCTGAATGAGTTTGCGAAAAAGTATACTTTTGAGGAACTCAAGGCTCTCAATGAATCTGTTGTTAAAATGTGCCGGCTCTTAGCGGATAATTTGAACATCAAGTTGCCGCTATTGATTATAGGAGAACAACTATGGAGAAGATAGTGCAGATACAAGTGGGCGAATACCGCTCCGTATATTTTTATGATCTCAATGAGACCCAGTGTAATCGTGACGATTATGTTGTTCTTGAGGTGGACCGCGGCTCAGAATTCGGGAAGGTCGTCTCGGATATCAATCTCGATTCTAAAGGAAAGGTGGACCGTCTAAAGGGAAAAGTTTTGCGCAGGGCGACGGAAGGCGACATGAAGCAGATCGAGAATAACCGGATGAAGGCCAAGGAAGCGTTGAACATTTGCTTGCGGAAGATCAATGAACGCAGGCTGGATATGCGCATTGTTAAGGCGGAATATACTTTTGACAGTAGCAAGATCATTTTTTCTTTTATTGCCGAAGGGCGCGTGGATTTCCGGAATCTTGTCAAGGACCTGGCGCGTGTTTTCCGCGTGCGCATCGAACTCAAACAGATCGGGGTGCGCGATAAGGCCAAGATCATCGGAGGCTACGGCGTCTGCGGCCGCGAATTATGCTGCTCGTCCTACATGAAGGCGTTCCACCCGCTGTCGATCAAGATGGCCAAGGAACAGGGGCTGCCGCTTAACCCGTCGAGAATCTCGGGCGCGTGCGGGCGCATCAAATGCTGCATGGCGTATGAATTCGGCATTTACAAGGAACATTCGCGGTCGCTTCCGAGGTTAGGCGAAAGGATCAATACGGTCGACGGTAAAGGGCGGGTGATTGACGTCAACATTTTAAAACGGCTGGTCAGTATTGATATGGGCGAAGGGAAGATCGTTAAGACGGTGTTCCCAGAAATCTCAGAGAACTAGATTTTATGAGCGAAAAGAAATTCTACATCACAACGCCGATTTATTATGTTAATGACAATCCGCATATCGGTCATGCCTATACGACTATTTTAGCGGATGTGCTCAGCCGCTATCACAGGGTCGAAGGGGACGAGGTATTTTTTCTGACGGGGTTAGACGAGCACGGGCAAAAAGTGCAGCAGGCGGCGGAAGCGCGCAAGCTTTCGCCTCAAGAGCATTGCGATGACCTTGCCCCGAGATTCATGCAGCTTTGGGAAAAGCTTGAGATCCAAAACGATGATTTTATTCGTACAACCCAGCAGCGCCATGTGACGGTTGTTCAGACGGTCCTTCAAAAAGTTTATGATGCGGGGGATGTTTATTCCGACGAGTATGAGGGGTGGTATTCCGTCGCCGAAGAGCGTTTTATTACGGAGACCGAAAAAGAGTCTGGGGAGTTCCGTGATGTTAAGAAACTCAAGGAACGCAACTGGTTTTTTCGGATGGGGAAATACCAGCAGCAATTGATCGATTATATCAATGACCATCCTGAGTTTATCCGTCCCGAACATCGGCGCAATGAGGTCTTGGGTTTCCTGCGCCAGCCGTTAGGGGACTTATGTATTTCCCGTCCGAAATCAAGAATGGGCTGGGGCATTGAACTTCCCTTTGATAAGGATTATGTAACCTATGTCTGGTTCGATGCGCTTTTAAATTACATTACAGGACCGGGATATCTTGCTGATGACAAGAACTTTCAGAAATGGTGGCCGGCATCCGTCCATTTGATCGGCAAGGATATTCTAACGACACATGCGGTGTATTGGTCGACGATGTTATTTTCTTTAGGGCTTCCGCTGCCGAAAACGATTTTTGCCCACGGCTGGTGGTTAACCGGTGACACGAAGATGAGCAAGTCTCTCGGGAATATCGTTAACCCTCTGGACCTCATCGATGAATACGGTATTGATTCGGTGCGTTATTATCTGATGAGAGAGATGGTCTTAGGGCAAGATGCGAACTTTACGATGGCGTCGTTCGTTAAGCGTTATAACAGCGACTTGGCGAATGATTTCGGCAATCTGTTGAATCGCGTCAGCGGTTTGATCGGAAAGAATTTTGATGGATGTGTTCCCGACGCCGGTCAACTGACTCCCGATGAAAATGATATTAAAGATGAAGCTAACCGGCTTGAGGCCAGGGTCAAGGAATTGATCGGCGAGTTGCGGCTCAATGAAGCGATCGAAGAAACTCTGCAGCTTGTCCGCCGGGTTAACAAATATCTTGAGCATCAAGCTCCGTGGAAAGTTGCTAAAACGGATTTAACCCGTGCTGGAACGATTCTCTACACGGCCACGGAAGCTTTAAGGATCAGCGCGGTCCATCTTTCGCCTGTTATTCCTTTTAAGTCCGGGGCTGTTTTGGATGTTTTAGGCGCTTCAGGGACGGATCCCCAATGGGGAGGATTAAAGGCGGGCACGAAACTCAAAAGCCACGAGGCCCTTTTCCCGAGGCTGGAAGTTCCCAAATAATAAAGGAGACTATGTCGATATCAACGATCTCGTGGGTTAATGGAAATGTGAAGATTATTGACCAAACGAAACTCCCTCTTAAATTACAGTATATTACCTGCCGCGATGTTAAGACTCTTTGGAAAGCAATTAAAGTCTTAAGTGTCCGCGGGGCTCCGGCATTGGGAGTGTCAGCAGCGTTCGGCGTGCTTTTAGGGATCAAGACGTTTAAGGGCAACGATCGGAAGCGTTTTGTCGCGCATGTTCTTAAAACGTGCGATTATATTGGGACCTCCCGCCCGACGGCCGTCAATTTATTCAATGCCCTTGATCAAATGAGGGAGGTTCTTGTTTTTTGTCCGGATGCTTCTGTCGCGGAATTGAAGAAGCGCCTTAAAAGTCAAGCGTTTGCGATCTATGAAGAGGACCGCAAGGTTTGTCGACGGATGGGAGATTTCGGCGCGAGGTTGATCAAGGCCAACAACAGGATCATGACGGTGTGCAATGCCGGCGCTTTAGCGACAGCGGATTACGGAACGGCGCTCGGTGTGATGTACAGCTCGAAAAAGAAGAAAAGGAAGTGTAAAGTTTATGCGTGCGAGACGCGGCCGCTACTGCAGGGCGCGCGGCTTACGACGTGGGAGCTCTTAAGGGCGAAGATCGACACGACGCTGATCTGTGACAACATGGCGGCGAGTTTGATGGGGCAGGGAAAGATCGACGCTATTTTTGCAGGAGCCGACCGCATCGCGCGCAATGGCGATACGGCTAATAAGATCGGGACGTACAGCTTAGCGGTTCTCGCAAGATATCATAAGGTTCCTTTTTATATTGTCGCGCCGCGCTCGACGTTTGACATGGGAATCGAAAGTGGCAAGCAGATCCCGATCGAGCAGCGTTCCAAGGAAGAAGTGACCTCATTCGGCGGCCGGCCGACGGCACCTAAAAATGTCAAGGTCTACAACCCTGCTTTTGATGTGACCGGCCACAAATTGATCACAGCTATTGTTACGGAAGAGGGAATTATCCGCCCACCGTTTAAAGTGAATATCAAAAAGAAATTGCTGTAATATGCCCGTGCATACCGCTCACAAAGTGAAGCTCTCGGATCTTGGCGAATTCGGCCTGATTGATCTGTTAAAGAAGCAGGCGGGCAGTTCGTTCTCTGGCATAAGGGGGATTGGCGATGATACGGCGGTTGTTCCGCTGTCTTCAAAGAAGCACATGCTTCTGACGACGGATATGCTTCTCGAAGGTGTTCACTTCACGCTGAAGATGCCGGCGAGGGCGATCGGACATAAGGCGATAGCGTCGAGTATTAGTGATATCGCTGCGATGGGAGGGATCCCCAAACATGCGCTGGTTTCTTTAGGCGCGCCGCCTTCATGCCCCTGGACGGTTATATCCCAGATCTATCAAGGGATGCAGAGGACGGCAAAGAAGTTTCGCATCGGCATTGTCGGCGGCGATACAGTTAAGAGCAAAAAGATTATTGTCAATGTTGGCTTGGTTGGAGAAGCAAGAAAAGAGGACGTAATCTATCGCAGCGGCGCTCGTATTGGTGATCAAGTTTTTGTGACGGGACCGCTCGGCCGGTCGTTGTCCAGCGGTTGGCACTTGCGGTTTGCGCCCCGCGTCAATGAAGCCCAGTATCTCGTTAGAAAGCACAAGCCAACGGCCATGATCGACATCTCCGACGGGCTTGCCGCCGACCTGGGGCATGTCTTAAGTGAAAGCCGGGTTGGCGCGGTTATCGAAGAAAGATCGATCCCGAGAAGACAAAAGGCGCATTTAAAAGAAGTGCTTTATGACGGGGAGGATTTCGAATTGCTTTTTACTCTTCCGTCGTCGGCGGCGCAGAAGTTAGAGAAGCAAAATAAAAGTAAATACCGGTTTTATCGTATCGGTGAGATCGTTCCTAAGAATAAAGGCCTGAGGCTTAAAACATCCGACGGCCGTCTTAAGAAGTTAACGATTAAGGGGTACACTCATTTCTAAGAAAGTGAACATAGAGAAGATCCTGTCTAAAGGGCCTGAAGAGACCAGGGCGTTCGGAAAACATTTAGCGAAGGCTCTCAAGAAGGGAGATATTATCTGCCTGTTCGGGGACTTGGGAAGCGGGAAAACGACCCTGATCAAGGGGATCGCCGAGGGGCTGAACATCGATCCTAAAAAAGTGAACAGCCCCACTTTTGTTTTGATGAATATTTATCAAGGGCGGTTGCCGCTGTTCCATTTTGATCTTTACCGGTTAGAGGACCTTTACGGGATCCGTTCTATCGGTTACGATGAATTTCTATACGGCGACGGGATCTCGGTGATCGAATGGGCCGACCGGCTAGGGGAGTTTTTGCCCGAGGAATACCTGAAGATCGAGATGGAACATAAAAAACTCGATGAACGGGTAATCCGGTTGTCGGCGAGAAACAGAGATTGTCATTATGAATCTTTTATGCATTGATACATCTACTAAGAATTTGAGCTTGGCTGTTTCGAAGAACGGGAAGGTTTTGAGGTTTCGTAACACGAAACTGAACCGGCCGTTAGACCGGTCGATCATGCCCAGCATAAAGAAGATATTGGACAGCGCCGGGATGCCAATAAAGAAATTAGACGGTTTTGCCGTCGGGCTTGGGCCGGGTTCGTTTACCAGTCTAAGGGTCGGGTTATCGACGATAAAAGGATTAGCTTTTGCGGTGTGCAAGCCCGTTGTCGGCGTTTCAAGTCTCGATCTATTGGCGATGAATGTGCGCGACAATGCGCAGGTTTGCACGCTTTGTGATGCCAGGCGGAACCTTGTATATGCTTGTCTCTATGAAAAAAAAGGAACGGCGTTAAAGCGAAAGAGTGATTATCTTCTGACGAATATTCATGATGCGTTAAAACAAGTTAAAGGAGCAACTGTTTTTATCGGGGATGGCCTTAAGTTGTACAGGGATGATATTAAGAAGGTAAAAACGATTACGCCTCAATTCGCTGATGAAAAAGATGTTTTCCCGCGGGCCCGGCATTTAGTTCCGCTTGTCGCGGAGCGAATTAAAAAGGGGAAGTGGGATCCTGTTGATAAATTAATTCCGTTGTATCTGTATCCTGACCATTGTCAGATAAAAAAGGGAAGTAAAAAGTGAAGAAGATCGGGTATTTAACATATTGTGAAATTGATCTGGCAGCCGTTGATCATAATTTAAAAGAGGTCATAAAGCTGGCCGCAAGAAACAAGTTTTCTCTTCCGACCCGTTCCTGTTCCCGGAAAAGAACTAAGGACGTAGCGACGGTCCTGGCCGTGATCAAGGCGGACGCCTATGGCCATGGCGCCGGGAAGATCGCTTCCCTGTTGGATAAAGCGGGTGTTGGCTTCTTAGGTGTTTCTGATGTTGATGAGGGGGTCGCTTTGCGCGAGGCCGGTATAAAGAGGCCTATTCTTTTATTTGAAAGCACGCTTGCGGCGCATGCCTGCAAGATCGTGGATCACGAGCTGATGCCGACGGTGTGCACGCTTGAACTGGCCCGGGCCCTGAACCGGTACGCGCAAAAACGCAAGAAGAGGATCGATATCCACATCAAGGTTGATACCGGAATGGGGCGTTTGGGGATCTGGCACGAAGAGGCTTTTGATTTTATCAAAAAGGTCAGCCGGTTGACCTTTTTAAGGATCATGGGAATCTTTACTCATTTCCCGGCCGCGGATACGGATCGAAGGTTTACAAGAGAACAGATCGGATATTTGTATAACTTGGTGACAAGCCTCGATCGCGCGGGCCTGATCATTCCCTATATTCACGCGGCTAACAGTATGGGGTTGGCCGGTTATCAAACCCATATCCTGAACTTATCGAGGCCGGGGCTGATATTGTACGGATTGTATCCTCATTCGGGCCTTCGAAAAAATATTTGTTTAAAATCTGTGCTCAGCGTGCGATCTCATGTTATATTTTTAAAGGAGATAAAGAAGGGGAGAAGTATCAGTTACGGCAGGACGTTCTTTACAAAAAAAGACATGCTGATCGCGACGATCCCGATTGGTTACAATGACGGATATTTCCGGGCGCTCTCTAACCGGGCTTCCGTTCTCATTGGCGGGGTTCGATGTCCGGTTGTCGGACGCGTGACCATGGATCAGATCATGGTCGATGCTTCGCATGTCAAAGGGGTCAAGTTGGGCTCCCCCGTTACGGTGTTGGGGCAGCAAAAAGGAGAATGTGTTTCTGCCGACGAATTGGCCAAACATGCCGGAACGATCAATTATGAGATTGTGTGCAGTTTAGGAGGCCGGTTACCTAAGGTATACAAAAAAAGGAAATAAAGACGATGTCGAAAAAAGAAAAAACGATCCTTGTTGTCGACGATAGCCCGGTCATGCAGAAGCTGACGGAGAAGAAGCTGACCAATAATAGCTTCACGGTCTATGCCGCCTACGACGG
>DAOWBD010000128.1 GCA_030634235.1 Candidatus Omnitrophota bacterium
CAACACCGACGGCATTTGATGAATCACATTGTATCCGTCCAACAGATAATGAATAGACATAGACTAATCCACCGACAAGCCCGACCATGACCATAAAAAGAAAATTGATCAGCGATATGCTCACAGCAATCCCCGATTCAACCCCGATCTTTCCGAATAAATAAGCGGCACCGACCTCTCTAAAACCAAGACCGCCGATAGAAGGAAACGCGGCCGCAATACAAATAAGGGGAACAAAAATAAGAAAATAGATTGCCGGTATATCCTGATGAAGCGCCTTTGCCGTGAAATAGAAAGTGAACGCGAATATGACCTGCGACAGGCAGGACAACACCACGCCTTTGATCCCCTCTTTATATTTATGCGCGCCTTTGAGCAGGGCAATATCATAATGCATCATCATCAGGCTTTTTTGAAGGCGCGGGAACCAGGCAAACACGCGGCACCCGAAAGAATAGATCTTCTCATTAAATAATACACCAGCGATCAACAAAACCGTCGTCGCCATTAAAGCAATGGGGATTATTAGAGTATTATCATTAATAAGTTTGTGCCCGAAGGCAAACGCTATGACAGCGACGATCGCGATCGACGTAAAACCACTTAGCCGGTCGATCAGGACCGAAGCCACGACTTTGGGCTTCTCGGCGCTGTTCTTGCATAAACCGATCACCTTGATCAAGTCTCCGCCTATCGCCGTCGGCAGAAAAAGGTTTCCGAATAATGCATAGAAATAATGCGTTATAACGTTTTTGACGGACACCGACAGGTCAAGGGCCTTGATAAAAATGAACCAACGGCAAAGAAGAATACCATTAACAAGTATAAAAATAATCGCTGCAACAAAAAGATAGGTCAAGTCGGCAGACCTGATAATCTCTACCGTTTCTTCCATATCGATTCTCGAGAAAACATACCACAAAAGAGCGCCACTGATGCCTATGCGAAGTAAAAACGATAAGAACCCTTTTGCTTTGTTTGTCAAACTCATTCTCTATCCCGTCTGCCCGGCATGGACTTTCTCGCAACACTCCTTAAATCCATACTCGGCGATGTACGAACTGCGGACCAGCGGAGCACTCATCACATGCTTAAACCCAAGTTCCAGTCCTTTTTGCTTATAAAATTCAAATTTTTCAGGAGCAACAAAACGCTGAACTTTGACGTGCCGCCTCGACTGTGCCGGCGCGAGATACTGACCGATGGTAAGAATGTCGCAGCCGGCAAGAATAAGATCTTTCACAACCTCGACGATCTCATCATCCGTTTCGCCTAAACCCACCATAAAACCGGACTTAATAAAAACCGAAGGCTCCAGTTGTTTTAAGTTTCCTAAAACTTTTAAAGAACGGTCGTAATCAGCCTGGGGCCGGACAACCGGCGACAGGCGACGAACCGTTTCGATATTGTGACCGATCACTTCCGGCTTAACAGCCGAGATCTTCCTGAGGCTTTCAAGATTATTCAGAAAGTCCGGGATGAGAACCTCAACCTTCGTCTGAAGGTTGGCCTTCCGGATCTCGTTGACCGTTTCAACAAACTGGCTGGCGCCTCCGTCATCAAGGTCATCGCGAGTGACAGAAGTAATGACAGCATATTTGAGGCCCAATTCCTTAACTGCCGAGGCAACTTCCCGCGGCTCATCAGGATCAACAATTACCGGCTGCCCGGCTTTAACGGCGCAAAAGCGACAGGCCCGCGTGCATATCTCGCCAAGGATCATGAACGTCGCCGTCCCTTCCTCCCAGCATGTTCCCATATTTGGACAAAGAGCACTCTGACATACCGTATGAAGCCCTGCGACAGAAAACTTAGCTTTCATTTCCCGGATCTTCCCGATGTCCGGGACCTTCTGCTTAAACCATGACGGCAAACGTCCTGTCTCCGGGTTTAACGTATCTTCAACCGTATAGTTCATTTGTGCGGTTATTCTTTCTGTTGAGCTTTTAAACGTTCGAGCTGCTCTCCGAACTGTGCTTTTTCCTCATCGGTGGCATAATCGATGATCAATACCCCGTCGAGATGGTCCGTTTCATGCTGGATAACCCTTGCCAGCAAGCCGTTACAAGTCAGCGTCATCGATTGATTATTTTCATCCGTATAGTTGACCGTAATTTCTTCCGCGCGCTTGACGATGATCGTGACTTCAGGGAGACATAAGCATCCTTCTTCTAAAAGGCATGATCCGCCGCGCTTGACGATCTCAGGATTGATAATGACCATGGGCCCATCGTCGACATCGGCAACAAAGAAGCGTTGAGTGATCCCGACCTGGGGTGCCGCCAGGCCGACTCCCTTGGATTGATGCATCGTCTCGATCATGGCATTCATGACCATCCGCTCGCTCGACCCGACCTCCTTAACCGGAACACACTTTTTCCGCAAGCAGGGATCTCCGTAAGTGCGAACTTTTAAAGTGGAAAGGCTCATCTATGATCCATCATATATTAACGGGATATTACTTCTTTATTTTATTGTGTTCATCCAGGTGGATGATCTTTGCTTTATAATCTTTCGCTTCTTCCGGTTCCATCAGGCCATAGCTCAAAATAATGACCTGGTCACCAACCAACCCTAACCGCGCCGCAGGGCCGTTCAAGCAGATCTTTCCGGATCCCGCTTCCCCCTCAATCACATACGTCGAGAACCGATTGCCGTTATTGATATTGAGAACATCCACTCTCTCACCGGGAATAATGTCAACAGCCTTAATCAGATCCTTATCGATCGTAATGCTTCCTTCGTAGAACAGTTCCGCTTCCGTGACAAATCCATGAGCGATTTTTGATTTGCATATTTCGATGAACATTGCAACAACACCTCAGATTTTATAGTTTTGCATTAATTTTCTCGGACAACCGATCCTTTGAGACAGCTCCAACAATCTGCTCAACCACCTCACCTCCCTTAAAGAGAAGCAGGGTTGGAATCGACATGACCTGATAATTGCCGGCTAGATCCTGGGCGTCATCCACATTGACCTTCACAACCTTGAGCTTACCCTGGAGTTCTTCGGCAATTTCATCTACGATGGGGCTAACCATCCTGCAGGGACCACACCATTCTGCCCAGAAATCCACTAAAACCGGAAGATCTGATTTCAATACTTCTCCTTCAAAATCTTTACCTATAACGTTTAAAACAGCCATATCATCCTCCTTTTTCTAAATCGATGTTGGAACTTCTATTCATAGTAATATTAATATTCTTTAATTAGACAAAGTATTATATACACAGAGCCTTCCTATATCAACATTTGTTTTCTAAGTGTGACAAGAGCCCTATCTGGAGGGATGGATTAGACCCGTACCCTTAAAGACGAATGAAAATCGTTGGAAATGAACGAATTAGGAAGGTTTATGCTGAAATTATGCAATAAATCTTTAATACTGCACTTCACTCCCAATATTGGCAAATTTGTTATACAACCCTAACGTGGCTTGGGCAACACTTTTGCGGGTATAACTTTTCTCTACCATATTTCTGCCGACATTCCCCAAACGTTCTCTCAATTCATCATCGGAAAACAGCTGAATAACACGCGAGGCCAATTCTTCATATCCTTTAACCGGAATGACAAATCCGTTGATCCCGTCCCCG
>DAOWBD010000167.1 GCA_030634235.1 Candidatus Omnitrophota bacterium
AATCGATTATTATTCCGCTGGGCACTTCACTGCCTGATTTTAAACTCAAAAATCCTTCAGGTGAAGAATTTGAGGGAGCAACGCTTTCCGGTGACAAAGGGTTTTTGATCGGATTTTTGTGCAATCATTGTCCTTACGCTATTGCAGTTTGGCCGCGTTTTGTCCGCTTGGCTCAATACGCCAAAGGCCTCGGGATCAATGCGGTTGCGATCAATTCGAATATTAACCCCGATTATCCGGAAGACTCTCCGGAGGAAATGATCAAGAAAATCCGGGAGTGGAATATTGATTTTCCGTATCTGGTCGATGAGGGGCAGAATACCGCGCGCGCGTTCAAGGCGCAATGCACGCCGGATATCTTTCTTTTTAACAGCGAGAAGAAACTTGTCTATCATGGACGCATTGATGACAATTGGCAGGATGAAGAAAGTGCCACAAAGGAAGAATTAAAAGAAGCTATTGATCAATGCGCAAGCGGTCAGGAAATATCGAAAGACCAAAAGCCGTCACTAGGCTGTTCGATCAAGTGGCTTAATGGATCATAGCTTTTAATTACATAAAACAGGCCGACACGCCCTTAGTCGCGCAGGGCGCACGGGCTTTAGGATTCGGTTAATAAGAACAGGCGCGTCGAATGGGTTGACTTATCCGACGGATATGATATATTTCACGTAAGATTTATTTGAATTTCAAAGGATGACCCAATATGATCTCGCCTTCAGATCAAAATAATACTTCAGACCTGCACGTCAGTTATCAGCCGCTTCCCGGATCCGAAAAGATCTACAAGAACGGTCAGGTCTATCAAGATATCCGTGTTCCCGCGCGGAAGATCACGCTGGCGCCGAGCATTGATGCCGACGGCAAGTCCGTTCCTAACGCTCCCATCGAACTCTACGATACCTCCGGCCCCTACACGGACCCGGATAACCGCATCAATATTACAAACGGATTACCTCAAATGCGCAGGCCCTGGACCTTGTCCCGAGGCGATGTCGACGAACTGCCGGAGGCAACATCGAATTCCGGCTTCAAACCGATGCGCGCGAAGCCGGGGAAAAATGTTACACAGATGCATTACGCCAGGCGCGGGATCATCACCCAGGAAATGGAGTTTGTAGCGCTTCGCGAGGGCTTCACCCCGGAATTTGTCCGCGACGAGATCGCCAGCGGCCGGGCGATCATTCCGGCAAACATCAATCATCCCGAGATCGAGCCAATGGTGATTGGCCGCAACTTTCTCGTGAAGATCAACGCGAACATCGGAAACTCCGCGGTCTCATCGAGCATCGCCGAGGAGGTCGAAAAAATGGCCTGGGCGATCCGCTGGGGCGGCGATACAGTGATGGACTTATCGACAGGCGCGAATATCCACGAGACGCGCGAGTGGATCCTGCGCAACTCGCCGGTTCCGATCGGGACCGTTCCGATCTATCAGGCCCTTGAAAAGATCGATGGCATCGCGGAAGAATTAACGTGGGAAATTTATCGCGATACACTCATCGAACAGGCCGAGCAGGGGGTAGATTATTTTACGATCCATGCCGGCACCTTATTAAGGTACATCCCTTTAACTGCGAAGCGCTTGACCGGTATTGTCTCGCGCGGCGGGTCAATCCTCGCGAAATGGTGCCTCGCGCATCATAAGGAGAATTTCCTTTACACGCATTTTGAAGATATCTGTGAAATCATGAAACAGTATGATGTCGGATTTTCTTTAGGCGATGGCCTGCGTCCGGGAAGCATTAAGGATGCCAATGACGCGGCTCAGTTTGGAGAGCTTGCGACGCTCGGAGAATTAACGAAGATCGCATGGGCGCATGATGTCCAGACCATGATCGAGGGCCCCGGCCACGTGCCGATGAACCTGATCAAAGAGAACATGACCAAACAGATCGAGCTGTGCCACGGCGCGCCGTTCTACACGCTCGGGCCGCTGACGACCGACGTCGCGCCCGGCTACGACCATATCACGTCGGCCATGGGCGCCGCAATGATCGGATGGTACGGCACCGCGATGCTTTGCTACGTCACGCCCAAAGAACATTTAGGGCTTCCCGATAAACAGGATGTTAAGGACGGCATTATTTCCCATCGTATTGCCGCGCACGCCGCCGACCTTGCCAAGGGCCATCCAAGAGCCCGCGAATGGGACGACGCGCTCTCAAAAGCCCGCTTCGAGTTCCGATGGAAAGACCAGTTCCACTTAAGCCTCGACCCCGAGACTGCTGAAGCTTACCATGACCAAACCCTACCCGCCAACGGCGCCAAGACATCACATTTCTGCTCAATGTGCGGACCGAATTTCTGTTCAATGAGGATCACGCAGGACGTGCGCGACGCAAAGATCACCTCACCGGTAAAATAATCCATCCTCATTGTCATCCCCGCCCCGCATATTTTTGTCATTCCCGCGAACAGACTGGGTCAAATAGCCATATTTTTGTGTCATTGCGAGTGAGCAATTTTTGTTTTTCAAAAATTACATACGAAGCAATCTTCATTCTCGTCGAGATTGCCGCGTCGCTCCGCCTGCCTGCCCTGCCTGCCGGCAGGGATAACATTGCTTAACTAGGTCAAGGACTTATGTCACAGACTACTAGTACACTGTCAATCAACTTTTTGTATCATTCGTCATTGCGAGGAACTTTTAGAT
>DAOWBD010000171.1 GCA_030634235.1 Candidatus Omnitrophota bacterium
AAAACCTGAAAACAGGCGCGTGAAATCGCTGGAATTTTGCGGTTTCGCTTTGAAAATCTAGATTTCTCAGGTTTGTTTAGGAGTTGAGACCTGAACAGGAACGAATTGTTTCCTTTACTAATGATTTCCTTTCCCATAGAATAATTGACATATGGGAAAGCAAGACGCCACAGAATTAAAAGAAAGCTCCTCTATTATCTTCAAGCAGTTTCTGCGTATTTACAAAGTCCTTCCCCGTGAAGTCATTGCCTTTATCCTTCTAGCTGTCGTCAGCATGGCCTGCTTGTTCGCGTTTGTCGACTTAGCTCCGACGGTTGATGATAACCTTTTCTTCTCTAGCGATGACCCGCAATTCCAGAGCGAACATTTGATCGACCGCCTCTTTGTCCGCAAAGACGCCCAGCTCATTATCTCCGTAACAGGAAAGATCACCGACGAACAATACAGGAAGAAGATCTATGACTTAAGCGAGGTGTTCGCTAATCTTGAGGGGATCGCCTCCGTCAACAGCTTAACACACGCCGGCCCCGGGAATCTGCGCAAGGCCATCGACAGCCCCCTTTGGAAACGTCTGATCATCTCCAATGACAGAAAATCGACCAACCTCGTCGTGCTTTTAAGTGAAGAGAATTTCTCCGTGATCGTTCCCAAGATCGAGGAGATCATGGCCGCCTTTGAGGCGAAGGATTTCCACATCCGCGCCGCCGGACTTCCTTATGTCGTAGAGCTCATCAAACGCAACCTCATGCGCGACCTGAAAATATTCAGCGCGCTCGCATGCGTTATTTTCGGCCTGTTCATCTTCTGTATCTTTCATTCGAAAAGCGTCCTTGTCGGAACAATGGTCTCGTGCCTGAGCGCGTGCATGTGGACGTTCATGATCACGGACCGCTTTTCGATCCCGATGGGGATTCTGACGGCGAACCTCGGCACGATCATCTTTGTCATGACCCTCTCGCATATTATTTTTCTTACGTTCAATTGGCGGACGTTCCGTTCGGATCCGGAGCGAAAAGATCCCGTCAAGGACGCGGTCAAAATAACATTCTCCCCGTCGTTCTGGAGCATGTTCACGACCCTGCTCGGGTTCATCAGCCTGACCGCCGTCTCCGCGAAACCGCTGCGCGACCTTGGGATCTCGGGAGCGATCGGGTCGCTCGTCGCGATCGCCGTCGCCTATTCTGTCTTCCCCGCTTTTTTAAGGATGGCCAACAAAAGCCACACAAAGAAGCGCGGCAAGATCGAAGAGGTACAGTTCAAAACATACAAGTTCATCGACCTCGAAAAACAGTTCCTCATGCTGATCATTTTTGTAACATGTTTGCTGACGCTGCCCGGCCTGACCATGGTCGATTCCGACCCGAGCCTTCTCTCTTATTTCTCGAAGAAAAGCGAGATTTACAAAGGCTTCAGTTACATCGACCGCAACGGCGGCAGCAGCCCGCTCGTTCTCGTCGTGCGCCCAAAGAATAATGAGAAGATCCACTCGGATGAATCCTATGATAAGCTCTGGCGGCTGCAGGAATCGCTCGAGCAGCACCGCTCGGTGGGGTCGGTGATCTCTTTGCCGGTCTTGATCGCGCAGGCCCATGAGACCGCGCCGTTCGGATGGATCCTGCCGCGCCACCTGCTTTTAAGCGCAATGGAGCTGCCGTCGAACGACGAGATCGCCAAGAGCTTCGTGACCAAGGACCGCCGCTACGGGCTCTTCCTTCTGCGCATGATCGAATCGTACCGCACCGTCCCGCGCCTGGAGATCATCAATGAGATCGAAAAAACGATCGATGCGGAAGGCTTTTATCCGGAGATCATCGGCGGGGTTTACAATCTGCAGGGGCATCTGGCTAAACTTGTCTCTAAAAGCCTTGTCTGGGGACTGCTTAAACTTTCCGTTCTTTTTGCGATCATTGCTTGGGCGATTTCCCGTTCGCTGCGCGTCATGCTCGCGGTCACAGCAAGCATCTTTATTATCCCGTTGACCGTTTTGGGATGTTTCGGTATTTACCGCATTCCTTTAGATATTATTTCCGCGCCCGCCTCGAACGTCGCGATCGCCATGGGCATCGACTCGATGATCCACATGATCAAGGCCTTCCGTCGTAAAAAAGATTGGCAGGCCGTGCGCGACGAGCTCTGGCAGCCGATTTTGACCTCGACGTTCGTCGTCGGCGCCGGGTTCTCGATCTTCCTCTTCTCGACATTCCCGCCGACACAGCGTTTCGGCGGAGCTATTCTTCTTGGAACAATTCTCGCCGGGCTAACCGCCCTCTACATCCTGCCGATGCTGTATCACCACATCCGCCTCGACCGTTGGCCTAGCCTTTTCCCTGGAAAATAGGGACGTGTGCTTTAGGGACGTGTGCAAAAGCACACGTCCCTAAAGCACACGTCCCTATTTAGGAGGTAATTACCCTCGTCCCGGTTATCGAGACATAGATTCGTGCCCCTAGGGGCACGAATCTATGTCTCGGAAACAAAATCCCCACTCCAACACCGAGTGTTG
>DAOWBD010000038.1 GCA_030634235.1 Candidatus Omnitrophota bacterium
CTAAGAATTTCTTATTAAGGGCCTTGATCCTTTGACGGGAAACAAAAACAATAGACAGGGATGCGAGACCGACGCCTTCATGCCGAAGGATCATCTTTGTAATCTTGAGAATCTGGGGAGGGTTGGGCGCTACCTTTTTCTGTAGATTTTCGAATACTATTTCCATTTTTCTTTTCCGGATATTTGATACGCGCGTGATACATCACGCTCAAAATACGTATGAAGGTTGATGAGATCTTATCGATTTCCTTGAGCGTCAGGCTACATTCATCGAGCTGGCCGTCAATGAATTTGTTATTCACAATCTTTTTAACGGTCTCTTCAATCTTCATCGGGGTTGGGTCGTCGAGCGCCCGCAGCGCCCCTTCGACCGAGTCCGCCAGCAAAATGATCGCTGTTTCCTTCGTCTGCGGCTTAGGCCCGGGATAACGGAAATTCTCCTCGCTAACAGTCTCCCCTTCCTCCGCAACCTCGAGGGCTTTTTGATAGAAATAGTAAATAAGGCTCGTTCCGTGATGCTGCGGGATAAAATCAATGATGATCGGATGAACGTTGTTCTTCCTGGCAAGTTCAATGCCCTCCTTAACATGATTGAGAATGACAAGCCGGCTCATCGAAGGCTCGATATAATCATGCTTATTATCCGTGAGCATTTGGTTTTCCGTGAAATATTCCGACTTGGCAAGCTTGCCGATATCGTGGTAATAGGCCCCCGCTCTCGTCAACAAAGGATTGGCCTCGATCGCATCCGCCGCCGCTTCCGAAAGTTGGCTGACCGTTAAGCTATGCTGCCATGTTCCGGGAGCTTCCAGAGCCATGCGCTTTAAAAGCGGGCGGTTGCTGTCGGCAATTTCCAATAAACTGAAATTCGTCAAAACATGGAACAGCTGCTCAAAGATCTTTAATGTGGCCACAACAAGTAAGGCAGAGAAAATCCCATTAGATGCCAGTGGATATAAGTAATTTCTGCTGAAAGCCTTGTCGATAAACAGTGAAACGTCAGGGTTTAATAAAACAAGGCATACCAAATGAATGACGCTGACAAAAAGGCCGGCGCTCATCAACTGGTCGCGGGCGCGCGCGTCACGGACGGAATAGACACCGGCAAGGCTACCCAAGAAAAATGTCATCATCATGCCGAAATCACCGTGCAGGAAAACACTGACAAGAACGCTGCTTGCCAATCCCATCAAAAACGACAGGTGCAGGTCATTAAAAAGAAGCATCGTCAGCATGGCGATCCCGGCAACGGGAATATAAAAAACAGGCCAATCCGTATAAAAGATCACGACATGAGCCGTGAACAAGATCAGCGTCAAGAGTAGCCCTAAATTCAAGAATGTTTTAAAAGTCCCTTTTCCGCAGTGTCGCAGATGAATCCCGAGAAATAGCAGAAAGAATGGAATGATTAGGGAATACTCGATAAAATAACAGAATACCGTTAGGACAACAATAAAGACCGATGCCAACAAAATATCCTTGATGTTTTTTCGAACGCTTTCGCTAAACTTTGCTATCATTTGCATAAGCCTCTATAATTCGGTGAACAAGTTCATGACGGACAACATCCTCGCCGGTCAAATGGACAAAACGGATACCGTCGATATCTTTGAGGATCCTTTCGGCTTCCAAAAGTCCGTTTGGCGTTCCCTTGGGAAGGTCGCTCTGCGTAACGTCCCCTGTAATAACGGTCTTGGAATCAAACCCGAGACGGGTCAGAAACATTTTCATTTGAAACGGCGTGCTGTTCTGGGCCTCGTCAAGGATAACAAACGCATCGTTGAGCGTCCGCCCGCGCATAAATGCCAAAGGAGCCACCTCGATAATCCCCTGTTCAGTCAACTCCTCAACCTTATCGGCCTCCATCATGTCATAAAGAGCATCGTAAAGCGGCCGCAGATACGGCAATACCTTCTCTACCATATCCCCGGGAAGAAACCCGAGATTCTCTCCCGCTTCGATCGCCGGACGCGTCAGGATAATACGCCGGACCAATCCTTTTTTATAGGCATTGACCGCCATCGCCATCGCCAGGTAGGTTTTTCCTGTTCCCGCCGGGCCGATGCCAAAGACAATGTCATTGCGCTTGATCGCGTCGACGTATTCAATCTGGCCTTTCGTCTTCGGCGTGACAAGAACACCCTTGACCGAAACATCGATCTTATCTTTGGCCAGCTTCTTAAAATCAACGCCTTCATCTGGATTGGCTAGCTTAAGGGCATAACTAATATCCCGCATCTTGACTTCAGAGCCGCTGTCAATAATGCCTTTGACATAATCAAAGAGTTCACAGGCCTTGTCGACTTGATCGCGGCTTCCGGAAACCTTAAGCCCAAGGTCGTGCTGGAGGATCTTGACCTTTAATTCCTTCTCAATGAGCTTGAGATTCTGATCGTATTTACCGACGACGATCTGAAGGTCCCTATTGTCATCAAAATGTACCGTTCGTTCCACAAAAATTCCTCAATTATGAGATTCTTTATTCCATTGGGATTTGAATTACAATTCCCGGTTTGATCCTGTCCGGATTGGTGATCACATCTTTGTTAGCCTCATAGATCTTGGGCCATTTGCTGAAGGAATCATAGAATTTCTTGGAAATTTTTTGCATCGTATCGTCTTTTTGGACCGTATATTCGACCATGGATCCTGAAGCCCCGGCGGACCCACTACCAGCGTCGTCACCGGCGTCAGTGTCAAATGATAAGCCCTCATCGTAATCCTCTGCAGATCCGTCAGAAGAGTAGCCCATATCCTCTTCTTCATAATCAGACTCATCCATAAACGCATCATCGCCCTCAATGACGACAACTTCTTCGCTCTCTTCCAAGTCGCCTTTTGAGACTTCAACCACATATGTCTTGCGCGTTTTTCTGATTCCGCTTCGATCTTCAGGCTGCGGTGTTCCCGCCAAGAACCCGGCATTCCCTTCTTCCATGTTTTGGTCGGTCCGGTCTTTGACCTCAACATAGCGTCGGATTTCAACATTTTTGGTCGCCGTGCAACCAAAAAGAAACAGCACTCCCAAAACAATACTTAATCCCCGTAATACATGCTTAGGCATTTTTGCCTCCTTTATTGATCGTCATTAAACCTAATTCTTGTAATTGCCCCTCATCCACATAAGAAGGAGCATCAGTCATTAAACAGTTCCCCTTTTGTGTTTTGGGAAAAGCGATCGCATCTCTTATGGATTCGAATCCCATCAGGACAGCAACCAGCCGGTCAAGGCCATAGGCAGCTCCCGCGTGTGGAGGCGCTCCGTATTCAAAAGCCTTTAAAAGAAAACCAAAACGATCCTCTGCCTCTTTTTTATCGAGACCTATTATATCAAATATTTTCTTTTGTATATCTTTTTTATGGATACGGATCGAACCACTCCCGATCTCGTTTCCATTGAGAACCAAGTCATAGGAATTCGCCCGGGCCTTGCCATATTCGCCATTTTCAAGATAAGGCAGATCCTCTTCCTTGATCGACGTAAACGGATGGTGCTCGCTATCCCAGCGTTTTTCGTCTTCATTGTAATTGAACATCGGAAAATCAACGATCCAGACAAACGCGAACTCTTCGCCCTCTTTGCGTGTATCCGGTTTATCCGAATTGTATTTTTCTTTGGCCTCGGCATGGGTCATGCGCGGGAAAGGCGTCGGGAGATCAATGCCCTTGATCTCTTTGAAGATCGCTTTAAAAAGTTTTTCCGTGACCGCGAACACATCCGCCTCGGTCACATAAGACATCTCCATATCGATCTGCGTGAACTCCGGCTGGCGATCAGCGCGCGAATCCTCGTCACGGAAACATTTGACGATCTGATAGTACCGGTCGATCCCCGAAACCATGAGGATCTGTTTGAAAAGCTGCGGCGACTGCGGTAAAGCGAAAAAATGGCCCGGGCTAAGACGCGCGGGAACAAGAAAATCGCGGGCGCCTTCCGGCGTCGATTTTGTCAGGACCGGCGTCTCCACATCGATAAATTGTTCCTCGTTAAAGACGTTGCGGACCACGGTGCAAATTTTATGACGGACCTGAAGGGCCGTCAATAGCTTCTCTCTCCTGAGATCAAGATACCGGTACGTCAAACGCAATTCTTCGGAAACATCCGCATCATCTTCGATCTCAAAGACCGGAACCTCACTGGCGTTGAGGATCTCAAGCTTCTCGGCGCAAAGCTCCACTTCCCCGGTCGGGATATCTTTGTTCACCATTTTCTCGGGGCGAACGACGACTTTCCCTGAAATCTTAACCACGAACTCCGGCCCGAGCTTTTGCGCGACATCATGCGCCTCTTTGCTGACCGAGGGAACAAACACCACCTGCGTGAACCCGTAACGGTCGCGCACATCGATAAAGATCAATTTTCCATGGTCGCGTCGGGCCTTGACCCACCCGCATAATGTCACATCCTGATCCCCATGTTCCTTCCTTAATTCCCCGCATGTATGTGTACGTAACATAATTTATTGTTGCCTTTCTCTAAGCTTATCGACCAAACCTGCATAATCGTTGTTTTTTATACTGACCTCTTCCTGATCTCCCGTTTCCATATCTTTTAAAGCGACACATTCTTTTTCCAATTCCAATTCCCCCATGATGATCACGCTACGCGCCCCAACCTTGTCGGCTAAACGCATTTGACTTTTCATCGATGAAACGCGGAAACTCATGTCGCTCGAAATATCCATGCTCCTTAAAATACTGAGTACCTCAAAACCTTTTTTGAATGACAGATCATCCAAACCGACAATATACGCATCGGGAGGAGTAACCGCAAGTTCCTGGGATTTCCCCATAGCCAAAATGGTACGTTCAATCCCCAATGCAAAACCGATTGCCGGCACCTCCGCCCCTCCCAGCTGACTGACCAGATGATCATACCGTCCACCGGCACTGACCGCATCCTGACTGCCCATTGAAGAACCGGTAATTTCAAAGACCGTATGGGTGTAGTAATCAAGCCCTCTGACTAAACTCGGATCTTCCTTGTACTTCACTCCAAGAGCGTCTAGCCCTTCTTTGACCTGAACAAAATACGCCATGCTTTCATCATCAAGCCAATCATATCCTAAACCTATGCCCTTAACAATTTTCTGACAAGATTTGTTTTTACAATCAAGGACCCTAAAAACATTCCGCCCAATTCTATCCTGGCAATCGCTGCATAATTCCTTCGTCTTTGGCTTGAGTTTATTCAATAAAAGCTCACGGATATTTCCTTTATTATCCAGCGTCCCAAGTGTATTGATCTTTAATTCAAAATCTTTTAAACCAAAGGCTTTCAATAAGCCGACATTAAGCGCGATCACCTCAGCATCCAAGTAAGGATGACTTGCTCCCGGACCAATGACTTCAACCCCGATTTGATGAAACTGCCGCAATCTTCCCTTTTGGGGACGCTCACCGCGGAACATCGGCCCAATATAGAAGAATTTTGAAATATTTTCCTTACGATCTAAAGCATTCTCAATATACATGCGGACAACGGAGGCTGTCCCCTCAGGGCGAAGGGATAACTCCCCACTATGGATATCCCCTGCATCACTTTTTTTCTGAGATTGCAGATTAAGCATTTGTTTTTGGACAACATCGCTCGTTTTACCCATGGAACGGGCAAAAAGCTCCATTTCCTCAAAAGCAGGCGTCTGGATTTCTTTATAGTTATAATTTGTGAAAATTTGTCGGGCGGTGTCTTGAACATCTTGCCATAAAGACATTTCTGCGGGGAGAATATCTGTAGTACCTCTTGGAACTGAGAATTTTTTTGACATAAGAATGCCGAATAATTTTAACCCCGCCTTTCAAGAAACAAAAGAAACAGCGGGGCAAACCTCATAATATTTTTAAACAATAGGTATATCTATAGTTATGAAAGAAACACAAAAAAGAGTAATGCCAGGATTAGCAGTACTCTTTTTTATATATCATAGAAACTATTTTATTTTCTGCTTCATTTCTAAACCGGGCTTGAATACGACAACTTTACGCGGAGGAACTGGAACACTTTCCCCTGTTCGCGGGTTGCGTCCAAAGCGCGCTCTGCGTTCTTTGATCTTGAAAACGCCAAAATTGCGCAATTCAACCTTTTCAGAGCGAACCAGACTTTCGATAACTACATCGAACGTCTTTTGGACAACTTTCTTGACATCAACCTGCTTGATCCCGGTCATATCTGTAATTTTTAAAACTATATCTTTTTTGGTCATCACACCACCTCCTGATTCTAAATATCGTAACAACAAGCTGTTACGGTGTCAAGAACAATTTACCACATGAAAAAAATATAGGATTCTGAGCTTTTTGACCGTCATCAAGTGCCCTCTAACCCTATCTTTCTCTCTAAAGCGTTACCGAAAAGCTTTCTTTACCGACTAATTCTTTGATCTCATTCATAAGTCGTTCATTGGGAGCAACATAAAGATCTTCACCCACGAGAATTTCAACGCTTTTATGTGTTTTCGTGTTTATTCGTAAATAGACCGGTATCTTTCCTGGAAAATTAGACAATTTTCTTTTTAGTTCCTTCAAATTTTTCTCCTCAACGCCGCACAGGTCGACATTAATCGCTTTAATGGATCCGTAAACATCGTGGATATGCTTCATATCCTCGACAATGATCTTAGGAACCTCGTCCCGCAAACTTACCTTTCCGCTTAAAAATATAACTTCGCCATCCTTGATATAATCAGATAGCCTCGCATAAGCAGAGGGAAACACCACGACTTCCACCTCGCCTTCAATATCTTCAATACGCAATATCGCCATGCGCTCGTTAGTCTTTCGCGTGTTCGTTAATTTAACATGCTCGATAAGCCCAACAAGACGGACGTCCTCTCCCTCAACGGCCTGTTTTAAATTCTTTGTTGAAATATCGGTAAACTCTTTAATTTCATTTTGATAATGAGCCAACGGATGTCCGCTGACATAAAATCCGAGAATTTCTTTCTCAAAGGTCAGGATTTGCGTCTTATGCCATTCCTTAATGTCAGGCAATGTTTCACTCTCTTTGTTGAATCCTCCAACATCACCATCTAGGTCAAAGAATGAAACTTGGCCCGCCGCCTTCTCCTTTTGCTTCTTCGCCCCTAATTCAAGAGATCTCTGAAGAACCGCCATCATCTGGGAACGGAAAAGACCGAAACAATCCATGGCCCCGCATTTGATCAAACTTTCCAGGACCTTCCGGTTAACCAACCGCAGGTCCACCCTTTCACAAAGTTCATAAAGAGACGTGTACGGCTGTGAACCCCGGTTCTCAACGATCGAATCGATCGCTGTCGATCCAACGTTCTTTATCGCCAGCATTCCGAAACGAATCGTGCTCTCGTTAACTACATGAAATTCTTTATTGCTTTCATTAATGCCCGGAGGCAAGACCTTGATCCCCATCGCCTCTGACTCTTTGACATATTCGACAACCTTGTCCGTATTGTTCTTTTCACAGTTGAGAAGCGCGCACATGAATTCAACGGGATAATTCGCCTTCAAATAGGCCGTCTGATATGTAATGAGGGCATAGGCCGCCGAGTGGCTCCGGTTAAAACCATAACCCGAGAAATAATCGATCAGATCGAAAAGTTTATTGGCCTTATACTCGTTGATCTTGCTGGCCTTCTGGCAGCCCTTCACAAAATCCTTGCGCATCTTGTCCATGACCGAAGGGATTTTCTTACTCATCGCCCGTCGGAGATGATCGGCCTGCGTCATTGAGAATCCTGCCAGAGCAACCGGGATCTTCATAACCTGTTCCTGATAAACGATGATTCCGTACGTTTCTTTTAAAATCGGCTCGAGTTTCGGGTCATCGTATTGAAAGCTGACCTCCCCACGTTTTCTTTTGATGAAATCATCAAGCATGCCGCTGCCCATCGGCCCGGGACGATAGAGCGCTAAGATCGAGATCAGGTCCTCGAATTCCGACGGTTGGATCTTTTTGAGCAGTTCGCGCATCCCGGCACTTTCCAACTGGAAGACGCCAAAACTGTTAGCCCGGCTTAAATTCTCATATGTTTTTTTATCATCAAGCGCAACCGTGCTCATGTCGATATCGGTTCCGTGGATCTCCTTAACGAGCTTGACAG
>DAOWBD010000070.1 GCA_030634235.1 Candidatus Omnitrophota bacterium
CGGCTAAAACAGGCAAGGGCGCAGGCTTATATTTCACCGCTTCCAGTTGCCGGTCATTCAAATTAGCAAAAATATCATTACTTTTATTCATTATAGATCACAATTTTTATTTTTTTAGACGAAAAAGATGCCTTATTCTAACGTCAAACGATTCTTTGAACAAGACAAAACTTGACCGGGGAAATGACTGGAAGCGCTGCTCTAGCCTTCAGTGGTGCTCAACTCAGATGTGCAGAACGGACAGCGCGTTGCCTTGATGGAAATGCTTGTAAAACAGTACTGACATGACTTTTGCGTGGGCGCAACCGAGGTAACATCCTCTTTGCGCTTAAGGCGGTTGACTTGCTTGACAAGAAAAAACACACAGAACGCAACAATAATAAATGAGAGAATTGCATTTAAAAAGATGCCATAATTTAATGTCGCGGCCCCTGCGGCCTGCGCTTCGGCGAGCGTCGCATAGGACTTGCCGGAAAGATTGATGAAATGACTTGAGAAATCGATCCCTCCGATCAAGACTCCGACGGGAGGCATGACAACGTCCTGAACAAGCGAATTAACGATCTTTCCGAAGGCAGCCCCAATAATGATCCCGACCGCCATGTCGATCACATTTCCCCTGACGGCAAATTCCTTGAACTCCTGAAACACCTCAAGCTTCTTTTTCATAATATTCGTTCCCTAAGGAAGGACATTTTGAAGCGCGGTCACATGAGCCTTTGAAACGCAATAATCCTGGTCGCCCCCGACCAGCCTCAAGAAATGGCATTCCTTTCCGTTCTCCAACGCGGCATCTTTACTGATCGTATATTTTTGCGTTTCACCATTCTTAGTAAGGCTCATGGTCAGCGCCCCTTTAGGCAAAGAAACTGACGGCGAAACCGCTTCGAGATTCATATCTTTTATTTTCGTGATCATTTCTTTCACTTTTGACGTTTCGACCGCTTCGCCATCCGAAGTCTGCCAGACAACTTCTTCTTTAGCCTCTGGATCTTCCACATCATCCCCAGCGGATGCGTCGACCGCCGCGGGCGGGACCATCTTTAGCGCGCTGAACTTCTTTTTGCTGTCCAGATCATGGATCTCTATCCCGTCGACATTGCCCTCTTCGACTTTTAATGGATTACTCGCAAAAATATCACCCTGTTGTTTTTCACGATTATCGAACGTCGAAACAGGCACAAGATAAAAATATCCGGCCCCCTCCTGCTTGACATAATAGTTCTTTTCCTCTTCGTCTTTGGCTCCGCGTACAAGCTTGACTTCACCGCCGCTTTCCAATGTAAAGGTCCCTGTCCATCCCGGAACATCAAAGACCCCGGAGACATCAGGCGCGATGACATCCCGCGCATAGGTGCCGTTGAATTTCTCGACCATGGATTTGATCTTTGCGGCGCTCAAACCAAACGCATACGGTTTAACGCTTTGCCACTTTTTATTCTCGTCAACAAGCTTCTTTCGAATATCCATAACGGTTTCCTGCGATCCGTTCACAGCCTGCGTGATCGCAACGCCGATAATATCGTCAGCCGCAAGATGCGCAATGCGCTTATCAACCCATTTTGTCGTGTCCAGCTTCTGATCTTCGCCCTCACCGATCACTCCAAGAGTCCCTAAGAGATTTTCATTAACGACATAAACAGCATTTGTCCCACCGAACCGGACAAAATTGTTTTGATAGCCAACTTTGTGCGTTCCGACAACAACATGAATATTTTTAGCCTCTCCCTGCCGCAGTTCAACATGAACGCCTTCGTCATCGCCGATACCGTAATCGCTGAACAGCCCTTTTTTATCGGATCTCAACTCACCTTTAAGCTGATCAAGCTTCTCTAAAACCGGCGTAATCGTTTTCTCATTAGCATGAACGCCATAGCGCGTCTTGACGATCCACTCACCGTTCTCTTTCGCTAAATGAACATTTTCCAAGTCACCGTCATCTTCGGCTTGAGCACCGCCTAACCTCAAGACGATATCAGAAAGACCGTCAATGTTAACCGGAGGGACAATGATATCGACGATCTCCTCCGTCGTAGGAATCTTGGGTTTGATGCTTTTCTTGACAAAGACAAGACCCACCAGAATGGCAAAAACAATACAAAGAATAATTAAGCTTTTTTTGTTCATCCTTTTTACTCCGCGCTGATAGCTAATAGTTTGAGATATTGTTCTTTTTCTTTTTTGCGCAGTACCGCCCGGATACTGCCTAGAATAATAACGATGAGTGGCACCAAGAATATGGTCATGAAGCGGTACCACAGCTTTTGCATTTTATTAACCGTTTTGATCGAGCGACTGATCGGCCGGTGCCCGCGAATCTTGATCAACTCGCCGCCGAGTGTCAAGGCATCAACAGAATTAATGAACAGATTCGCCATGCCGCCGTTTCGGATAATATCCTCTTCGAACATCTTCGAGCAGCCCATGACCAGCAACTTGCCCGGTTTTAAGGTTAAAGCCTCATCCTCCTTCTCTTCCACAATAGACTCGTCAACAGACTCGTCGACAGATTCATCCTCGCCTTCTTCTTTTGGCCATTGAGGAACCGCTTTGCCTTTGTAGGCATTCGGAAACTGTCCTTCCAACAATACGCCCAATGTCTGGTCGCCTTCATACCCTAGGGACCCTTTCTGAAGGTCTTCAGGCTTAAGGGCTCCTCCCGCGTGTTCAACAAGCCAGCTTTGATCACTGGAAGAAAATAACGTCGTCTGCTTCAATTTTAGTTCTTGAACTTTAACCTCTTCTACCTCCAAAGCTGATCCCCATAAATAGAGAAACCGCGACAGACGTCCCGTGATGGAAACATCCTCGTTGACGTTCTCTTCGCTGATCAAAACCTGTATGGGAGTTTTCACCGGCATGGAAACTTCAAACGGCCCGAATCCCATCGACCCGCTAATAGAGATTGTGTCGTTTTGCTCATCCATAAGAAGTTTTTCGCTGATCTTAACGCCATAATCCCCGATCAATTCATTAAGGCCGTGATTAATCTTATTCGGAGTGATCCTGACCCCTTGCCTGCCGGCCGTTTGATAGTTGTAGACATATCCCTGCGCCGCAATGATCACATTGCCGCCTCCGGCGAGAAAACGGTCGATCTCATATCGCTGACGGTCATTGAGTTCTTCCGGAGCAACGAGGATCAGCGTATCGATGTCGTCGGGAATCGGCTCCTCTTCCGTCAGCCGGATCCTGTACACCTCATAATCTTCATAGCGCATGACCGCGTCAAGATAACGGAACTTATCTTCCCTGTATTGATCGGGAAGCGTCTGCCCGAGCTGTTTTAACATCTGCTGGATCCGGGCATCCGCCTGTTTGTCCGTATAAGGAGCCACTAAAGCGACCTTTGGCGTTTTGTCCAAAGTCATCCGGAAAATGCGCGAAACAAGTTCATACTCAAGATTATTCAGGTTCCCCGGGATGATACGGGGAATGATCGCCTCATCCTTCTCCTTGTACGCAATAGCAATGGCAGAATAGATCAGCTTGATACCAAGCTCATCCTGTTCAATGCTGCGCACCTGAAAGGGCGCGATCCCTTTTTTCTGAAGTTTGTCCTCAAGAGAATCTTCGCTTTTATTTTCTTCGGCTTGCTGGTGAATCGTTTCCATGTGGAATACTTTGTAGGAAAGATTCCCACCGGAGAAAACCTGAAGCTCATCAAGCCGGTCGGTAACATCCTGCTCTAAAGTCTTCAGTGCCGTCGGCATGCTTTCCACCGGCGAAATGTAGACCTTGACCAGAACAGGAGCCTTAAGCCCCTCTACAATCTTCTTTGTTGATTCCGTAACGGTATAGAGTTTATTCTCGGTCAAGTCATAGCGCCCCAGAGAGATATCCATGAATAACAAGTTGATCACCATGCTGATCGCAATGCAGATCCCAACCGCCGTCGAGAAAAAAACCTTAGCTTTCGGCCGTAACCGGTCCTCGATCGAAAAAACATTGAGGACCAAAAAAACGGTCGTCATAACAATAAAGTAGAGAATATCCCGGTTGTCGATTACGCCTTTTTGAAAACTTTCGAAATGGCGCGTCATTCCGAAATTGGCCTTCAAGAAACTTCCCACGCCGGGAAGCCATCCGTCAACAATTCCCGCCATAAAATCAAGCCCAGAGAGGTAAAAGAAAAAGCAGGCGATCATGGCAATAATAAAGGAAACAATCTGATCTTTACAAAGCCCTGAGACAAAGATTCCAACGCTCAGGAAAAAAGCCCCGATAAAGAGCGCCCCTAAATATCCGCCCATGATCGGCCCAATATCCGGTTTGCCAACCAAGAGCAACATCACCGGAACTAATAACGTCCCAGCCAGCGTCAACAAATAGAATATCAGCCCTGCAAAAAACTTTCCGAGGACCAGCTTGTAAGTTTCCATTGGAAATGTCAGAAGTAATTCGAATGTGTTTCCCCTTTTTTCCTCAGCCCAAAGGCGCATGGTGATGGCAGGAATAAATACACATAGAATAATGGGAAAAAGGCTGAAAAAGTAGCGCATATCGGCATTGCCAACCAAGAAAAACTGGGACATGAACATCGCATTGATCAGCGTCACAAAAACAACAATGAAGATATACGCAATGGGAGAATTAAAGTAAGAAAATAATTCCCGTGTGAATATCGATGTGCCGTTACCTTTTTTGCTCATATTTCATCCTCCTAAAAATAGCTCTATCAGACAAGAGTTTTTCCCTTCTTGTTTTTTGACAATAACGCAATAAACATATCCTCTAAATTAAAGGTGCGCTCGCTAAGAGTCTTGACGGGCCAGCCCTTTTCTTTATTGAGCATGTCAATTTCCCGCCAGATCTCTTCCGACTGGAAAGAACTTTTGATCTCAAAGGTCACGAACCCTTCAGACGTTTGCTCCACGAACAAAATATCTTTGGCCGAACGGAGCCCCGAAAGAGCCCTCTCGACGGCCATTTTCTCCTCTTTGACAGTCAGCACATGGCATCGGTATTTCATCGCGTCCTCGGCTAATTCTTCCCGGGTTCCCTGCGAAACGATCTTTCCTTCATTAATGATAACAATGCGGTCGGCCAAGACTTCAGCTTCTTTGAGGATATGTGTCGAGAAAATAATGGTTTTTTCTTTGGCGAGCTCTTTAACTAAACGGCGAATGCCGATGATCTGAAGCGGGTCCAGCCCCGACGTGGGCTCGTCGAGAATAAGAACTTTCGGATCATGGATCAGGGCTTGGGCAAGCCCGACACGCTGGCGGTACCCTTTTGAGAGCTCATGCATGCCATGCTTCCAAACAGAGGCGATACCGCAAACTTCGCGGAGCCACTTAAATCTTTTGTCAAGAGCGGGACCGCTGATCCCGCGCGCATTACCGACAAAGGCAAAGTATTCATCCACGCGCATGTCCATATAAAGAGGTACATTCTCCGGCAGATATCCGACCATCTCCCTCACCTGCAACGGATTCCCGAGAATATCATTCCCGCCTATCTGCGCAGTCCCCTGGCTTGGATAGATAAACGTCGTCAAGATCTTCATCAATGTCGATTTTCCAGCGCCATTGGGCCCCAAAAGTCCTAGAATGCCCTCTTCACCGACGGAAAAAGAGACATTATCAAGGGCCACCGTAGAACCATAATTCATCGAAATGTTCTTAATTTCTATCATAGCTCCTCCTGAAATATGTGTGAACTTTCATCTATAAAA
>DAOWBD010000121.1 GCA_030634235.1 Candidatus Omnitrophota bacterium
GGTTGTCCGGGATTATTTATTAAGGAAGGATTATTAGACTGGTTCTTGAAGATTAGTTTTTTTCTTTTTTAGATAAATTTTCAATTTTTCCCTTTGGGCCCTTATTGATTGATTTTGGTATCCTTTTGATGATTCCCTACACCCCAACTCCTAAACAAACCTGAGAAATTTGGATTTTCAAAGCAAAACCGCCAAAATCCAGCGATTTCACACGCCTGTTTTCAGGTTTTCAGATTATTTCAGGATTTTTTAACTTCGCATCTGTCTTGGAGACGGTTTGTTTAAATTTCAAGCACACTTTTTTATCCGGCATAAATCTGTCAGAAAATTTTGACTTTTTTCAGCAACAACATCGATCCAGTTTTTCACCCATTGGGTGACGATTAATGTCTATTCTAACTAACATTATATCGATGGGGGCTTCTCTATATTTATACCTCTTTTTAGTTTTTCTATTTAGGTTTTAGGGTGAATTGGAGGGGAACTACTGTAAATTGGTTTAGCCCTATTATCACAAAGAGAATTCCCTGTCGGCAGGCAGGCGCAGCGAGCAGATTACATCCAGATACGTTTAGAGAAAGATGCGACGCGAGGACTGTTTGAACGACTGATAATGGGGCTGAACCAATTCAAACATCTTGGCTTATGTAAGGACCTTGATCAATCGCGCGATGGAGTTGATCTCGGCTTCAACGAGGTCGAGGTCGTGGTCAAGAATAACCTCAAGATGGGTCTGGGTCTTCTTCATGCCCATTTTATAAGTATTTAATTCTTTGTGGATCCGTCTTAAGAACAATACACGCCCTCTTAACTGGCGCTTTGCGATTTTTTTATCAACATACTGCAGAAAATACAGTGAGAGGTCAATATTGAAATACGGCCTTTCAATAGATAAAAAGCTGTCGGTAATCAAATGGTCAAAAATCTTCTCACCCTTAGCCGTAAGTTTATAGACATATTTCTCGGGCCACTTTCCCTCGCGCCCGACGTCTTTCTTGATCAGCCCGAGCTTCTCCATCTTCTTGAGCGGATAATAAATGGACTTGATCTTTAGGCCCACGAAAGGAAAAAGCTCTTCCTCGATCTGGCGCTTGATCTCATAGCCGTGCTTCGGCCCGTCTTTGAGTAACCCTAAAAAAAGCAGTTCATGTTCGATCATGAAAGAACTCTCCTGCTGAACAATTAAAATCTGGTATTTTCATGTTTTTCCGTGTATTGAATGACCTGCCGGATCATTTGAACGCTCTGCGATGGATAGCGGCCGACGGCCGTTTCCCCGGAGAGCATGACATAATCCGTTCCGTCGAGAACCGCGTTAGCGACGTCGGAGACTTCGGCGCGCGTCGGGCGGCCGTTTTCAATCATGCTGTCGAGCATTTGGGTTGCCGTGATCGAGAACTTTTTCTTGCGGTTGCACTGGCGGATAATATGTTTCTGGATGATCGGGATCTTATAGATCGGCAGCGAAACACCAAGATCCCCGCGCGCGATCATGACCCCGTCGCAGACATCAAGGATCTCATCGAGGTTGGTCAAGCCTTCCTGGTTCTCGATCTTGGCGACCACTTGGCACTTCGGCAATTTCGGTTTCACAAGATCGATCACGCGCTCGATATCTTTTTTGTTGCGCACGAACGACTGCGCGACCATATCGACATGATGCTGGATACAGAATTTGACGTCCGACTTGTCCTTCGATGTCATGATATTGGATGCGAGCTTTAGTTCGGGGATGTTAACGCCCTTATGTTCCGTCAAAACGCCTTCCTGAATAACCTTGGCATCCAGGCGATCCCCTTTTCGTCCGGCGGCGCGCAGATGGATTTTACCGTCGTCAATAAAAATGCTCATGCCCGCCTTGATCCTGCCGACGTCGCCGTCATAATTAAACGGAATATGGCTATCATCGTGATCAGCGTCATTAGACAGGACAACCGTTTGATTCTTTTTAAGAGAAATGGATCCTTTGAAACGGCCGAGGCGTATGCGGTAGCCTTCGAGGTCCGCTAGCACAAGAACATTGGCCTTATGTTTTTTGTCCACCGTGCGAACAGTGTCGATCAGTGCTTGATGCTGCGCGTGGCTGCCATGCGAAAAATTCACACGTGCGACGTTCATTCCGTTGGTGACCATCTTTCGAAGGATGCGCTCATCGGAGCTGGCGGGGCCCAGCGTGCAAACAATTTTTGTATATCGAGGCATAATAAAAGAAGTGGTTTAATGAGCTTCGGAAAAACGCAGGTTTAATTCATCAAAAACGAGTTGAGCCACTTTACGTTTGGCGCTGCTGCTTAGAGAAGTTACTTCTATTTTGACCGTTGTCAGGTTCGGCTGCGAGAAAAATATGCCGGCTTCTGTTGTTTCAATATTGCCCGGAATGCCCATGACAACCATATGGCGCTTTTTTCGGTTGTTGATAAAAATATCAAAATAGTTTTTATTAACGACTTCAGCCGGGACATTATTATCGTCCTGAGCATCAAGGGCTTCTTCCTCAAGGGCTTCTTCCTCAAGGATCCTTTGAGCATGGGCTTTGCGAACACGGGCGAAGCTTAAAACAGCGTCATAGCAGGCCGTGAAGCTGCACCGATAGGTCTTGCTGATCGCATCAACACGCGCGTTCTCGAGGGCTTTCGTCGAGGATCCCCAAATAACCTTGACCGACTCGGTGATCTGGGCGCAACCCATCACAAAGGCTAGAAGACAAATAGTAAAAATGATACGCGGTTTTTTACACATGGCGGGATATTATATCAGGTTTATCTTTTCTTGTCGTTAAATTGTTTATGTGCCCGTCGCCGCACCGGCCATTGTCTCGATCTGCGTCCTGAAATCAGCGCAGATCTTTTCAAGGCCAAGGGCCTGCGCGCGGTTTTTGGTCAGTTCATATTGGATCATCTTCTCTTTTTTCATCAGGTGCTCGTTTAATTCCCCGGTTTTCCTGAACTGGTCGCTCAAGTTGGAATTCGTTTTCTGAAGGTCCTTATTTTCCCTCTTGAGCTCTTCAACAATCGAGATTGATTCAATGAGCTTATTGCTGAGCATTTCAAATTCGGCTTTGTTCGTCGTGACCATCTTTGTCATTATTTGAGCCGACGCCTGTTCTTCTTTTTGTTTTGTTTGGGCCAGCAGGTCATCCTTTTCTATTCTCAATTGGCCGACCATGGTTCTCATTTCTTCCTGCTGTTTTTGGCTTTCGGTGTATTGCCTTTCAAGTATCTCGATCTTGACCTTCAAATCGTCAAGCAATTCGTCATTTGCTGATATCTGTTCACGTTCCGTCTGAATCTTTACGTTTTCGTTTTTTAAAGTCCGTATGGTTTCCTCTTTTTGTTCCTTGACCTCGGTATATTCTTTCTGCAAGGCTTCCATGCGCCCTTTGAGCTGTTCATAATTTTCCTTCGCTTCAAGCGCCTCTTTGCGCAACTGGTGATTTTCGCCCATGAACTGATCCCCTTGGGATTGTTCCCCGCCTGCATCCGCAGACGGTGCGGTCACGCCGGGCCCATCTGTCTTCGGAGGGGCAAATGTTTCTTTAAGTTCACGGATTTCGCTGGGATTCAAAATGGGCACGGCCGTTTCTTCTTCGGCAGAAATCCCTTTAAGAACGAACACGATTCCGGTAATAAACAGAACTGCTGCGATTCCGATATAAATAGGGATAGTCATAAAATCCTCCTTAAATGCTACAGATACCGGTGGGACGAAAGATACCCGGCGTAATCACCGACGGCATCTTCCA
>DAOWBD010000107.1 GCA_030634235.1 Candidatus Omnitrophota bacterium
AGCGAGATGACAGAGGAAATCCCGTACTGCGCGACCTTAACGGGCGAGTCAATCGAAAATCCGATCCCCATAACGGGTATGTGAAATGAATGGGTCTTTTTCATAATTTTATAATATTGGTATTAATACGATATCTCAGTATATCTTATACTTTTAAAATTTCAAGCCTAATTGATTATTGGTATCTTTGGTATAACCGGCATACATTTGTTGCTTTATTGAGGTCGATATATTAGAATACAGCTCTATTTGCATATTAACAATCAAAGAGCGAAAAACATGAAATCAGAATTTTATGACAAGGTTGCAAGGCAATGCGTTGCCGGGGAATTGCTGTCTACGAAAACCGCAGCAGATATTTTATCCTCCGATGATATCGAACTGCTGTCGCTTTTGAACGCCGCTTATGCCGTCCGCAAAAAGTTTGTCGGCAAGCAGGTCACGATCCATATCATTAATAACGCGCAAAACGGCCATTGTTGTGAAGATTGCAGCTATTGCGCGCAGGCGAAGCCGTCGAAGGCCGAAATCGAAGAGTATTCGCTTAAGTCCGACCGGGAGATCCTGCTCGAGGCGAAGAACGCGCACGAGCACGGAGCGCATCGTTACTGCATGGTCTTCTCCGGCCGCGGGCCGTCACAAAAACGCATCGATCACCTCGTGCGATTGGTCCGGGAGATCAAATCACAGTACCCGATCGAGGTCTGCGTCTCGGCAGGCCTTCTCGATAAGGACAAGGCCCAGATGCTTGCCGACGCGGGACTCGACCGCCTGAACCATAACCTCAATACATCCGCGCGCCATTACCCATCGGTCTGCACAACGCACACTTATGAGGACCGCCTCAATACTTTGCAGGCGGCGCGGCAAGCCGGACTTCAACTTTGTTCCGGCGTTATCTTGGGAATGGGGGAGAACAATGACGATGTGATCGAAATGGCCTACACCTTGCGGGAACTCGGCGCAGAATCAATCCCTGTCAACTTTTTCATCCCGATCGAAGGCACGCAATTGAAGAAAGAGCCGGTTTTGTCGCCGGAATACTGCCTGCGCGCGCTCTGTTTGTACCGGTTCCTGAACCCGAAAGCGGAGATCCGCATTGCCGCCGGCCGCGAGCGCTATTTAAGGAACATGGAGGTCATGGCGCTTTACCCGGCGAACTCGCTGTTCCTCGACGGTTACCTCAACGCGAAAGGTGCCTCGCGGGCGCGGACACTTCAAATGATCAAAGATGCCGGTTTTACGATCTCATCAGAATATTCTCTCGATGAACTCATCGCGGCCGAGACGTCTACAAACAATACCGACGATAAAGATCCGTCCGGCGAAATAACCATAAAAAACTTGAAAGATCTAAGGCCGGAGCTCGAGAGTTCAATTTAGAAAATGCCCACCGAGAAGAAAAAAGTAACGCGTTTTGAACTTCTTATGGACGCCGGATTCGGCGCGCAAAAAGCGGGAGATATCCTGATCCGCGCGTTTGCCCGGACCGGAAGGGATGTCTACATTGAACCGATCATCCCCGCCGAGATCAGCCCGCCGGCGCGTTATCCCGCGGCCCTGTCGGGCGCGGTGATCCGCATTGCCGGATTTAACCTCACCAATATTGGCAACAACACCGACCTGATCCTTGCCTCCCATGAGATTGTTTTAAACCGCCGCATCGACGACGAAGAATATAACCCGCACTGCCGTATCCTTCTCGATATGGGGGATAAGAGCGCCCACGAAGAATCGTATGAAAACGTCTGCCAGCGCGTTGTCGAATTGGGCTTGACGATCTATCCGTTTGAGATCACCGAGAAGTCCAGGGAAATCATCAAGTCTCTCGTCGGACGCGGGAAAAACATGTTTTACTTAGGCATGCTCAGCCGCCTCTATGCCATGGCTGAGGAAAGCATCATCCATGAAATCACATTGTCTTTCGGGAAAAGATTAAGCGAAGAGGTTCTCAACAAAAATATCGAGATCTTTCAGGACGGATACGCCTATGCCCAAGAGCACTTTGACTTTTCCTTTGAGATCAAAGGCGCGTTAAAAGATGACAGTGAAAAGATCCTTATCGACGGGAATTCGGCGTTAAGCATGGGCATCATCGATGCCGGGATCCAGCTGATCAGCGGCTACCCAATCACCCCGGCGTCATCGATTCTGCATACCTTAGCGAAAACATTTTCCTCTTACGGAGGCATCACGCATCAGGCGGAAGACGAGATCTCGGCGATCGGAACGGCGATCGGTTCCTATTATGGAGGTAAGCCCGCTATTACCTGCACATCAGGGCCGGGGCTATCGCTCATGCAGGAATTTATCGGCTATGCAACGGCTGCTGAAGTCCCTACCATTGTCGTTGATGTTCAGCGCGGCGGGCCGTCGACGGGAATGCCGACGAAAACCGAACAATCCGATCTGCTCGCCGTGCTTTACGGCTGCCACGGGGATAACACCAAGATCATCATCAGCGTCACCGATATCGTCGATTGTTTTTACGCGCCGCATTTAGCCCGCTACCTCACCGAAAAACTGCGTCTGCCGGTCTTTATCATGAGTGATTTCCAGACGGCGAACAGCTACAAAGTCATCGACAAGCCCAAGGTCATGGAGATGCGGCAAAGCGAGTCGATCAGCGACTTCGTGCTCGACCTGTTTCGAATCAACCGCCTTCCGGATAAGATCGAAATGGTAAGGGAAGAGCAGGCCGTGCCGGGAATACCCGGCGGGATGCACCGCATTACCGGGCTTAATACCGACGAGAACGGAAAAGTCAATTATTTTGCGAAAGCAAACCAGCATTCCCACCGCATCCGCAACCAGAAGGTCCATCACATCCGCATCGCCCAGAAGGAGCCCCCCATGGTCGGAGGGAAAAAGGCAGGTGACGTTCTCGTGATCGGATGGGGAAGCACGCGCGGGGCGATCGAAGAGGCCGTGTTATCCTGTCAGGAACAGGGACTTTCCGTCGGAGGGCTTTGTTTGAAGATCATTTACCCGTTGCCGCTGATGCTTAAAGACGTGCTGTCGAAATTTAAAAAAGTCGTGACCGTCGAGCTCGCCTACGGCGATGAATATAAACGCACGCCGCTGTCGATGTTCTTAAGGACAAAGACCCTTGTTGATGTCAACCCGATCGTCGCCGATACAACCGGGCGGCCGATCTCGCCGATGAAGATCGAGACAAGAATAAAGGAGCTCCTGAGTGAGTGACGAAAACAAACAACCATCAGAGCCGCCGATCACAGTTAAGGACCTGAGCATGGAAACGCCAAGATGGTGTGCCGGCTGCGGCGATTTCGGGATCTTGATGGGCTTTAAGCGCTTCATGGTCGAGGCAAAATTGCGCCCTCATGAAACGGTAAACGTCTCCGGCATCGGGTGTTCCGGACGCATTCCGTTCTACGTCAACACGTACGGAGTCCATGCCATTCACGGCCGGGCCATTCCGCTTGCACTTGGGCTGGCTTTAGCGCGGCCGGAGCTCAATCTTTTTATCCATTCCGGCGACGGCGACGCGATGAGTATCGGCGGCAATCATTTGATCCACGGGATCAAAAAGAATTTTAACTGTACATTCATCATGTATGACAATGAGATCTACGCGCTGACCAAGAACCAGACTTCGCCGACAACGCGCCAAGGACATAAAACGAACACCCAGCCGGCGGGCACCTATCTCGATCCGATCTATCCGATCAAATTCGCACTCGGCGTGGGGGCACCATTCATCGCGAATACTGCCGACTGGCTGCCGGACCATCTGACACACACATTGCAAATGGCGTATGACCACATCGGTTTTTCATTCGTCCATGTTTACCAGCGCTGCCCACATTTCGACCCCGGAAATTTCGATACGAAATCGTCCGACTGGTTCTCGTTCTTAACGCATGAGAAGGGCATCCCGGTCGACAAACGCTGGATCGACAAGGCCCAGGTCATCGACCACGACCCGTCGGACAAAGACACGGCTTTCCGCTACGCGCGCAGTAAGCGGCCTTATTTCGGTTTGTTCTTTCAGCGCTTCGATAAACCGTGTTATGATGAGATCATTCACAATCAGTTCAAGGACATGCAATTTAAACACCGATCTGGTATCCTGAACAATTATAAAATCTAAGATTAATTGTTCAGGATTCCTGAACAATTATAAAGTCTAAAATTAAGTGTTCAGGTATTTTAGATAGTTACAAAATATAACCGTCATCCCTGCGGCAGGCAGGCCCGAATGTTTTAATCGGGGATCCCAAATACAGTCATCCCCGAATGCTTTAATCGGGGATCCCAAATACAGTCATCCCCGAATGC